>CAJWOS010000027.1 GCA_913044235.1 uncultured Pseudomonadota bacterium | reverse complement strand
CTTCTTGAGTGACGCATACTGGCGCACTTTGAACCAAGTAAGCTCTCCGTCGCGCCAGTAGCGCATCGCCACCTTGAACATCTTGGCGTAGTTGGCTGCCCACGCCAGGTAGAAGATCGGCTCGACGTTCTTCTTCCAGTATTCCCGCTCGTCGAGAATCTTGCGGATGAAGGGCCGAGGAACGATGGACTTCGACGCCAGGCTGAAGATGGCTAGGAAGAAGCGGTCTTCCTCCGACCGGGGCCAGTCCATGCTCACGCGGAACTGGTACCAAGCCTTCGTGTTCATCCCCTCAACCATGTTCGGGTCGAGAGAACCGTCTTCAAGACCCTTCTTCGTGAGCGCAGTGCCAGGGAAGTAGTTCAAGCTGTAGAAATAGATGTCGTAGGGCGTCGGCAGGTCGAGAAGAAACTCGGCGGTCTCGAGCTTCATTTCTTCAGTGGCGTGTGGGTTGTCGATGATGACGTCGTACACCACGTTGAGCTTCATTTCCTTGTTCGCTTCGGCAAATCGCATGATGGCGGTGTTGCCCGGCGAGCGGTTGTGAATCTCCTTGCTCTCCTTCGACGAGCCGGACTCGATTCCGGTCTGCACGCGGACCAAGCCGGCCTGCTGCAGTCTCTTGAGCATGTTGGGGCGCATCATGGGTGGAATGAGTAGACACTCAAACGGGATGCCGACCTCTTTCGGATACCGCTCGAGGAATTCTTCCATCCACGACTCGCCAAACGCAAAGCTTGTGTCGTCGTCGATCTTCACCCGCGCAATCTTGGGGAAGGTCTCTTGGATGATGGCCAGCTCACCGAGGATGTGCTCCACGGAGCGAGCTCGGTAGAACCGCTTGCCCTTTTCATCGTAGACGTCCCGCAAGATGGAGACGTAGCAGTAGGAACAGTTGTACGGACAGCCTCGCGAGAAGTAGATCCGGTACTCGGCGCCACGCTTCCATGGCTCTTCGTTCCGAACGACGTCACGCTCGATGTAGAACTTGTTTTCGTCGATGGTGTCAGGGTACGGAAGCCAGTCGAGGTCTTGAATGAGCGGCCGTGGGCTGTTGCGGTGGATCTCCCCGTCGATGTTGGCCCAGATGTTCGGGATGTCGGTGGTGTTGCCACCATCGCGCAGGGCCGTGAAGAGGTCTATCGCGGCCTGTTCCCCTTCTCCCACGCACAGGTAGTCGACGTCTTCGATGCAGTCTTCGGGAATCGACGTGGGGTGGATGCCGCCCCATACAATGGGAAGGTCCGGACGCGCAGTCTTGATGCGCTTCGTGGCCTCGAGAGCCATTGGATACAGGCTCGACATGAAGCCAACGCCGACGGCATCTGCACCGCGCTCTCGAATCAACCGGATGACGGTGTCGAACTCTTCGTCGGTGGGCATGCTCAGGCGGTTGTGCACCCAGTCCCGCAGAAAGATGATGGTGGTCTCGAAGCCTGCCCGCTTGAGCGCCGCGGACACGTAACGAATCCCTGCGTTTTCCACGCTGTAGATGGTGAGCAGCACAATGTGGTACTTGTCGCCTGCCCGGGCGGTCCCGGACGCGGCGACAGGCGATGGAGCGTTTTCGGATTCGTGCATGGGGAGGCTCTGCTCAGGGGTGTCTTTCGTCTGGCCGAAGCACGGAAATCGGGGGCCGAAGAGGTCTTGTTAGCCCGCCAGCAGTCGAAGGCCAGCGGTCGCCTTTCGCTTGAAGTCGGTGACGTTGCGAATCTGGAAGAGGTTGCGGGCCACGAACTTCGGCCGCCAGTAAAACGTGCGGTATGCGAGGTCGAGCAGGTCGCGCAGCTCTTCGCGAGAGAAGTATTCGTCCCAAACCTGCGCCTTGAACTCTTCGTTTGGCGCCCGCATAAAGCCCCACCAAGGGTCGATGTCGAGCACACCGTCGCGCATGCCCTCGTCGTAGAGGGTGGTACCGGGGAAGGGCGTGAGAATGTTGTACATCACGAAGTCGGGATCGAGCTTGATGCTGTAGCGGATGGTGTCGAGCACGTCTTCGCGTGAGCGTTCTGTGGGTGTGCCGATCATGAAGTACGCGACCGTGTGGATGCCGACGTCCCTGCACAGCCGGAATGCGTGCTCGATCTCACGGGAAGTGACGTCTTTCTTCAACCGCAGGAGGCCTTCTTCGGTGCCCTGTTCCACACCGAGCTGGATGCGAGCACAGCCGGCGGCCTTCATCTTCTCGAGGAGCGGACGGTCGACGCCCTTGACCCGGAAGCGCACAGTCCAGGAAAACTCGAGCTCGCGGCGGATGATCTCGTCGCACAGCTCGTGCACACGCTGGTTGGTGATGTTGAAGGTGTCGTCGACGAAGTAGATCTCTTTGATACCCAGGCTGATGCAGTGCGCGATTTCGTCGCACACCCGCGCGGGCGACGCCACGCGGTACCGGTGCCGGGGGGTGTTGCAGAAGGTGCAGCGATACGGACACCCCCGACTGGAAATCATCGTGGTGAAGATGCCACCGTCGCCCATCACGTCGTAATATCGCTCGTACTCGATGAGCGAACGGTCGAGGATGGGATAGGCGTCGAGATCGTTGCTGAAGTAGACGTCGTTTTCGGGGACCGGATCGTCGGGATGCGCCATCACGCCAGGGATGCCCTTGGCCTCGGCTCCGGTCGCCCACATGTTGCAGAGGTCGAGCATGGGCTTTTGGCCTTCGCCTTTGACCACGGCGTCGACGCCCGGAAGGTCGAGACATTCCTGCGGGAAGTCGTTGACATGCGGCCCACCCACGACCACACGGGCCACACCGGCCTTCTTGGCGGTCTGGATGGTCTTGTGTACATCGACAAGCTGGACAGTGAACGCGGTGATGCCCACCACGTCGGGGGCCCAGTCGCGCACCTGAGCTTCGAGGGTGTCGTAGGGAAGGTCATCGAGCTGTGCGTCGAGGATCTTCACCTCGTGGTCGCTCTCAGCAAGCAAGAACTGGGCGATGCTCAGCAGGGCGAGCGGTGGGTACGAGAGATTCTCGGCTTCCACAGCTTCAGGAACTTCGCTCTCGACAGTGTGCCGAGCGGGGGGGCGGATGAGCATCACGCGCACGAGAGACTCCAAGGGGATGGATCCAACGATGATCGTGGCCGCTGAGCGACCCCTGTGTCAACCAAACTGCTAGCCCAACTGCGATTGGTGCGCGAATGGTTCGGCCTTCGAAGGGGATACTCGGCTCGAAGGGGCTTTTCGGCGCCGCCTTGGTCGCGGGATGCGGACGAGGGTCGTGCCCCGCTCAGTCTGCGCGAGCTCGCTTCGGAAGTGCTGATGCAGGCGTCGTTTTGGTGATTCGAGGGCGCGCTTGGGGCGGTCGATGCGATCGGTGAGGGCCGCTGCGGCCGGTCTGCTGGTGGTGTCGCAGGACCGTGCGACGCGTCACGCGGAGCGAATGTCGTCGTTTGTCGGAAGAGCGGACTCCAGGGGGTCTGCTGTCGCGGCAGATCGACTGGACGCCGGGCGGATCGGTAGCGGATGGGGGAATGGACGATCCGGTGTGCCCCTCCGACGGGCGGCACCGCCACGTCCGTCGCGGGTGCAGTGAGACGATGCGGGCGTGCTCGCAGGGGCTTGCCCCGTTTGCACACGCGACCCCGGCGGTAGGCGGGAATGGGCTAGCGAGGGGGCGACGGTGGGGACTCAGCCGTAGCCACAGCGGTGCCAACGGGCCATGACCGGCGCGACCTCGGGATGCGTTGAGTAGCCCATGCCCAGCAGGACGGTGAGGCTGGTCGCGGCGCCACGGAGCTCGGCGAGGTCGTGGGCGCTAAGGGCGTGGAATTGTGATCGGGCCCGGTCGGGCGAGAGGTCGATGAATCGACGTCCCTCGAAGGCGATGCTGCCCGTATTCAGCGCATGCAGCAGCAGCTTGATCAGCGTTCGCTGCGTGGGCGGTAGGTGGGTGAGGGTGGCATCGAAGAAGTGGTCGAGGCCCGCTGTGCCGCCGTCGATGTCGAGGGTGCTTCCCGGTGGAAACGCTGCGCCCGCCCAAGCCCGCACGAACTCGGCTTCAGGTGCAGACAAAGCTTGAAACGATGCGGATGGTGGCTGATCCCACCAGTGAACCAGAGTGGCACCGGAGGTGAGCGCGCCTGCTGCAGCGGTGGCGGCGCCCAAAGCGAGTACATGCCGACGGGAGATGGACATCGTGGGGCCCGTAACGCAGCTTGCGACCGGAATTTTTGCGCCGGTCAGGAGCGATGGTTCATGGTGTGCCAGCCATCGTGATCCACACCAATGAACGCCGCTCGCGAGGCGCATGGAAAACGGTGAAGTGGGTTTTCCATGGAGTTTGCCTTGGGTTCGGCGGGTTCGGACCGATGAGGAGGCATGGCATGCATTGGCAGGTTGCCAACGGATGGCATGCCAGGTGGCCGGGTAGCGACATGGAGTGGTTGCCCGCAGGAATGCCGAGCGCGGAGGCACGATGCGGAACGGAACAGTCGACTCGACCACAGAAGCGCTGGTGCGGGTGCAGGGCCGCGAAGGCGTCGCTGGACCGCTGCAGGAAGTGATCGAGGTCGTGCTTCGGCCGTCGGAGCTTGTGCTGCGTCGGGGTCGGATCCTGCAGAAGCTCCGTGGTGGCCGTTCGGAGAAGGTCATACCGTTTGCGAAGATTGACCGCGTGATGGAAGGCGGTGCGGGCGGGGTCACGATCATCCCGAAGCCGGACGCCCACATCGGACCGTCTCGTACGCTTCACGGCATGGCGGCGGTGACCGTGCTCGCGGCCTGGTGGGCCAGCATGGGTCGCGCCGACGCGTCGCTTATGGGGGTCCCCGCAACCTATGTTGGAGGCCTTGGGATTGCCCGCAGGGGGGTGATTGTTGCCGGGCCTGCAGGGCTCGCGTTTGTACCGACGGGCTGGACCGGAGCGGTAGACGACACCATTGTGCGGATTTCGCGAGATCAGGTGCAAGGCGTGCGTTGCGCGGCGCCCGGACGGTTCGTGGTGGTCGGTGAGTTTGCGGGAGAACTGACCGTTGATTCCGACCTGAAGCATCTGACGTTCATGCTCTCGAGGGTGCTCGACCCCGGCACCGCCACCTCGCGAGTGGGTGGGGTTGTGTCTCTGCCGGTGGTCTGGCAGGTGGGCGAGCAGGCTGCCTTGCGGGGAGTCGTTTCAGTCGCCGGTGGGCGACTCTCGGTGGCCGCAAGCAACGCGTCACTCGAGCCGGTCGATGCGCCGGCGCACCTCGTCGAGGTCATGGAGGCGGAGCTCGCAGGGAACTGTCCCGAGCTGGTGTGTCGAATCGGTGGACAGGTCCATGCGTTCCGTCCACTGGGGCGGGTCTCGGGTCTTCGGCGTCTCGACGCGGTGCTGCGCTCGGGGCGCGGCAGTGCCAATCATCCACGGATTGATTGCTCGCGATGGCAAAAATTTGTGGGCACCCATCGTGTGGCCCGTCTGTTCCGTGGGGCTTCCGCGGAAGGTGTGCTCGATGCGGTGCACATCAAGGTCTCGGAGACCGGTATCCATTTGCGCGGAGTGCCCAGACAGGGCGCTGTGCCATCGGTGACGATGGACCCCGGAACGCGGATCCGGGTCACGGTCCCACTTGGGCGCGGCTGGCAGCATTTCGTGGGTACTGTGTGCAACATCGTGCACGAAATGGGGCTGGACGCCACGGTGGAGGCGGTCGACCTGCGGATCCTACCGGTCGCGAATGGTCCGTCTGCGGAAGCCGGTCGCCGCTCGTACCACCGCGTTTCTTTTGCGTCGCCGGTCGCCTTTCCGGTGCAGCGGGTGGGCTTGAAGAGCAACGAGTGGTTCACGGCAGAGATGTTCGACCTCTCCGCTGGAGGGATCGGCGCTCGTGTCTCGCGTCCGGTGAAGGTGGGTCAGCGATTCCGCATCGAGCTGCCCACGCGGGAGCGCTGCTCGCCGGTCGAGGCGGAGATCGTTCACTGTCGAGCGGCCGGAGCTCGAGGAGATGGCTGGGTGGTCGGATTCCGACTTCTGGGGATGACGGAGCGGATTCGGAGCCTGTTGCAGCGCGAAGTCTTCCGACAGGAACGCCTTGAGCTGGTGAAGCGCCGGCAGCGGGTAGACGTTCGCGGTACCGGTTCCTACGGCCACGTGGGAGGGCGCGCGCGAAGCTGATCCGCCTGGCGTGCGGCCGTTGAGGTACGGCGCGGGGCCGGTCGGGTGTGCTTCAGCTCTCACCGACAGGGGACCGCTGCGCGTACAAGATGGACGTCATCACACCGAGCAGGTGGTCCGCCCGATGGGAAAAGTCGAGCAGGTTGAGGTACGCGAGGCGCTCCTCAGGACAGCGCAGGCACATGTGAGCCAGTACGTCGACCACTTCGGTCGGATGGCGCGTGCCGTCGAGCAGTCTCTCGACTTCCTCAGTGACGTCGGCTCGGCCATGCACCACTTGGAGCGCAGCGAGGCGCAGGTCGGAGATGGTCTGGTCGACCCCATTTCGAATCTCGGGGGGCGTCCGAATGTCGTCGAGTCTCTCGCACCGTGCGCTTCGGTATGGAACCGACGGGTCGTCGAGCTCTTCGACCAGTCGCGCTCGCCCGACGCCCAGCACCACGATGTTGCTGCGGCCGTCGGGCAGTGGCTGTTGACGCACCACCCGCGCGAGGCCCATGACTGGATGAAATGCGGGCGGCGAACCGGTGCTGGGGTCGCCTTGATGTATGGTGGGAATGCCGAACGTCAGGTCGTCTTGTGTGGCCGCTGCTACGAGGGCGCGGTAGCGCGGCTCGAAGATGTGAAGCGGCAGGAGGGTGTGCGGGAACAGGACCACCCGTGGAAGCGGGAAGAGCGGCAGGCTGTCGAGCAGTCGGGAGGGCGCGTCGGTCATGAAAAACGACTAGCCTGATTCGAGCGATGCTCAAGCTCTGGAAACGGCTGTTGACCAGAGCGTCATGCGGCGAGCCACTTCATCGGCGTGCATCGAGGGCTGGAAAGTGCGATCTTCCACCCAGGCATTGGTGATGGCTTGGGTGTTCTCGAAGAGGCCGGCGCCGAGACCGCCCAGGAAGGCTGCACCGAGAGCGGTGGTCTCCAGCACCGTTGGTCGCACACATGACACACCGAGGAGATCTGCTTGCAGCTGCAGCAACAAGTTGTTGCGAGCGGCCCCGCCGTCCACCTTGAGCGCCGCGAGCGGCGTCTGTGCGTCGGCCGCCATCGCACGAAGGATATCGACATTTTGTAGGGCGATCCCATCGAGTACGGCCCGTGCGAGATGGGCGCTGGTCGTGCCGCCTGTGATGCCGCTGACGAGACCGCGGGCGTTGGGTCGCCAGTGGGGAGCGCCCAATCCAGCCAGCGCGGGGACAAATACCACGCCGCCCGAATCGGGCACGCTCGCCGCGAGCGTCTCGATCTCGGAGGCGCTCTGGATGAGCCCCAGTCCATCACGAAGCCACTGCACAGCGGCGCCGGCGATGAAGGCGCTTCCTTCCAGAGCAAAGGTGGTCTCTCCGCCGAGTCGCCAGGCCACGGTGGTGAGCAGGCCATGACTGCTGCGCACGACTTGGTGCCCCGTGTTCATCAGCACGAACGCCCCGGTGCCGTAGGTGCACTTGGCCGTACCGGGGGCGAAGCACGCTTGCCCGAAGAGGGCCGACTGCTGATCGCCGGCCATCCCAGAGACCGGGATACCATCGGGCAGGAAGTCGATGCCACGAGTCAGACCGAGATTCTCAGCGTTGTCGCACACACGAGGCAGAGTCTGCAGTGGCACGCCGAGCAAGGCACACAGGTCTGGGCTCCAAGCGCCCGTGTTCAGATCAAACAACAGGGTGCGGGATGCGTTGGATGCATCGGTGGCGTGGGTGCCACACAGCTTCCAGGCTAGCCAGGCATCGATGGTGCCGAAGAGCAGCTCACCTGCTTCCGCCCGCTCGCGCGCACCGGGCACATGGTCCAGCAACCAGCCGGCCTTCGTTCCGGAAAAGTATGGGTCGAGCACGAGTCCGGTGGCGGCCTGCACCGCTGGCTCGTGTCCGTCGTCTTTGAGCTGTGCGCAAATGTCGGCGGTGCGGCGATCTTGCCAGACCAGTGCGCGATGAATGGGGGCGCCGGTGTTCCGGTCCCAGAACAGTGAGGTCTCTCGTTGGTTGGTGATCCCAATCGCTCGAATGGTGACGTTCGGCGCGGCGGCCAGGGCCCCCTTCACGGCCTGACGAACGCTGTCCCAGATTTCAGCGACGTCGTGCTCCACCCAACCGGGCTGCGGATAGTGGTTCGGGAACTCCACATTGTGTGCGGCCCGCACGCGAACGTGGCGATCGAGCAGGAGTGCGGTGGTTCCCGTAGTTCCTTGGTCGATGGCGAGAATGACGTCGTCTTCTGCCATCGCGACGGGCGGAGAAGAAGGTGTTGCCATAGTGACTCCCGTGCTTCGGTGCGGTTCCGTTCCCGGCGGGTTCTACCACGGGACCATGACATCAGGTCGAGTGGTCGGCGTGCTACCCTGCGCCACACGGAGACGTCCGCACCAGGACGTCGGAAGCGCCTCGTACGTGGGGCTCGAATGGAGAATGGTATGCGGCACAATGGGTCCGGGGTCGCCAAGACCTCAATGGTGGTTTTGATTGGCCTTCTTGCGGGAGGCTGCGAGGGGCAGAAGTTTGCCTACGACGGCGAGACTCTGTGGGAGCGCTTTCCTCTCGATGGGGACCGCCTGTGGGAATACGTCAATGAAGACTCTTCGGTAGAGTTTTCGATGGCAGTCGAGAAGACCATCGAGGGGCTCACAGACGGGAAGACCATCGCGACGCTCACCTACACGGCGATCGACAGCGAGGGCGGTCAGACGCTCCTCCACGAAATCGACTGGAGCTCGGATGCGGATGATGGCATCGAAATCTGGCGATGGACCGACTTCACCGCGGATGCCGCTGGAACAACCACCGAGTACTCTCCGCCGGTTTTGGTGGCGGCGCGGCAGATGAACAGCGGCGACACCATCACGACTGCGACGAGTGCCGGTACCTTCACGACCCAGTACCTGGGACTGCAGGACTGCCCGAACAACTGGTCCAACGACACCTGGGAGTGCGCCCGGTTGACCCTTTCCAGCGACGTGGGTGGTGAGCCCTTCACGGGCGAGTACTGGATTGCCATGAGCTACGGAGTCTCGTGGATGGCACCCACCGAGGTGGGTGGAAAATGGGTCCTGTCGAATGCGGTGTTCGACGGAAATGGCGGCGAGTGAGCCCGTGAACTCAACCGATATCGACGACCTTGATGCTTTGCTCGCGCAGGTTCGGCTGGGTGTGGGCTCGATGGATGTCTCCGACGCCGTCGCTGCCTCGACACTGACTGCTCTGGAGCATTGGCTCACAGACCGCACCTTCCGCAGCTACAGTCCCCAGATCCGAGCGCTCATTGAGCACCGACGGTGGGCGGTCCTTGTGGACAGCTTCTACCGAGTGTTGCCGTTCGGGACGGGTGGACGCCGAGGACGGGTGGGCGTTGGGCCGAACCGCTTCAATCCATACACTTTGGGTGCGAGTGTACAGGGGCATGCCACCTTCCTGCGGCGGCGGCTCGGTGAGGGTGCCTTTCGGGTGGTGGTGGCATGCGATGTGCGCTGCTTCCACAACCTGCGCGGCGAGCTGGTGCCGGATGTGATGAACCCAGTGCTCGGGCTGTCGAGCCGCGACTTCGCCCACATCGCTGCCGAGGTGTACACCGCGGCGGGATTCACAGTGGTGCTGCCACCGGATGGCGAGGTCCTTAGCACGCCCGAGCTGTCGTTTGCCATCCGGGCGTTGGATGCTGTGGGTGGGCTCCAGGTGAGTGCATCCCACAACCATCCAGACGACAACGGCGGGAAGATCTACACCGCAACGGGTGGTCAGGAGGTTCCGCCTCGCGATCAGGAAGTGGCCGACGAAGTGGCGCGCGTTTCCTACATTGACCGGATGAGTCTGGATCGGGCCCGGTCGGCTGGACTGGTGGAGACGCTTTCGGATGACGTCGTGGATGCTTATCAGCGAGCGGTCCTTGCCAGTGGCTATGACCCCGATGCACGGGCCGGCCGCATCGTGTTTTCGGCGCTTCACGGCACCGCACGTCGCACGGTCTTCGAGGTGTTGCGGCGTGCCGGCTTTGATGTCGTGCTGGAGCCCACCCAGGCCGAGCCCGATGGCCGCTTCCCCGCGGTTCCCTTCTTGGCGCCCAACCCGGAGGTGCCTGAGAGCATGAGTGCGGCTGTGGCGCATGCCGACAAGCTCGGGGCCGACATCGTGATGGCATGCGACCCGGATGCAGACCGCATCGGCATGATGGTGCGCGAGCGTGCGGCGGGGCCCGGCGCCACGGACCCGGTGCGCTGGCGCTTCATCACTGGCAACGAGATTGCCGCACTCGTGGTGCACCAGGTACTGCGGAACCGAACCTTGGATGGGCCTGCGCCAGTGGTGATCCAAACCCAGGTCACGAGTGGACTCGTGCGGCGGGTGGCGGAAATGCATGGGGCGCGGGTGGTCGACGACCTCCTCGTTGGGTTCAAGTACATCGGCGAAGCCATGGATCAGATGGCCGACATCGGCTCGATCCGCGATTTCAACGAGGCGCCGCTCACGGCCTTTGCGGCGGGCGTGGAAGAAAGCCATGGCGTGTTGGTCACCCCAGAGCTGCGCGACAAGGATGCCGCCGGTGGTGCCCTGTTGCTGGCGGAGCTCGCTGCGTACGAGCTGCGTCGGGGCCGAACGCTCGTGGATACACTCGACGACCTCCAGCGCAAGACGGGGGGCGTCTCCAATCTGCTGGTTAGTGCGGTGCTCCAAGGGGCCCGGGGTCGTCAGGTCATCGAGCGCATTCTGGCCTCGTTGCGTGCCCATCCACCCACCAAGATCGGTGCCTATGCCGTGATGGGCTTCGTGGATCGCCGCCGGCCCGAAGGTCCTTTGGGACCGATTCGTTCACAGACCGATGGTGCAAGTCGAAACGTGCTCGTGTTCGAGCTCGCCGAGCATGCTCGGGTGGTGCTGCGCCCGAGCGGAACGGAGCCGAAGCTGAAGGTCTACGTGCAGGTCGCGGGGCGGGTCACATCGCCCCGACCCGCATTCGAGCTCGACAAGGCGGTGCGTCGTCTGGCCGACGATTTCATGATGTTTGCGCTGGGGCGGGGAGGTCTGGAGATGCCCCGATGGGCGCTTCGCATCCACGACCTCGTGGGAACCGACGACAAGATCTGGTTTGCGCGCACGCTCCTCACGGGTCTGCGCGAGCGCATCGCACAGGGGGAGCCTCCGGTCACTCGCACGCGCTGGCTGGACAGTCAGCTGGCGCGGTTTGGTGAGGATGCGCGCAGTCTGTTCTGGCCAGGAGTCAACGCATGGGCGCGGGCCGCAGTAGTTCCCGACGCTTCGGCTGTGCTCGAACACTTTCGCCCGTAGGCGGCGGGTGGGCGGCTCAGGTGCCGGGTGCCCAGCGCATGCCCCCGGGTCCTGTGATGCCCCGCTCTCGACGGATGTAGCCCAGGAATGGGTTTGTGCCGAGCTCTTCGGCCAGTGTGGTGTCGGGACCATGGCCGCTATGCACCACGAGGTGGCCGGGGAGCTTGGTGAGTCTTCTCAGGCTGTCTACCATCAGGGCGGGGTCCGACATCGGAAAGTCCGTGCGGCCGATGCTGCCGGCGAAGAGGGTGTCACCTACGAAGATGTGCTCGTCATCATAGTAGCAGCCTTGGCCTGGAGTGTGGCCAGGCGTGCTGATGAAGCGCAGCGTGGTTTCGCCGAGCTGGACGGTCTCGCCGTCGTCGATCTCCCGGTCGATGCGACCGATGGGTCGATTGAGGTGGGGCATGCCGAACATGCTCCCCTGCATGGGTAGGGTCGCGAACAGGGGCCGGTCGAGCCGGGGCAGGATGGTCGGAACCGACCACCGCTCCTGAAGCATCGTGAGCGCGCCCGCATGGTCGATGTGGGAGTGCGTGAGCAGGATCATCTGGACATCGGGCACAGGGTCCATGGCGAGGATTC
Source organism: uncultured Pseudomonadota bacterium (assembly GCA_913044235.1). Lineage (GTDB taxonomy): Bacteria > Myxococcota_A > UBA796 > UBA796 > UBA2385 > CAJWOS01. Next base: position 12,849 of record CAJWOS010000027.1, on the reverse strand, counting down.
GCTCGCGCAGACTGCTGTCTTCGCCGGTGTCGACGATGGCTGAAGCGCCGGTGGCTTCGTCGGTAAGGAGCCAGGTATTGACCGAAAATATCCCGACTGTGAACCGCTGGACCCGCATCGGTACCTCGCTGAAAGAGGAGCGCTTATCCCATCGGGTGGGTACTCGTGGCCTCGACCCCGACGGAGCGATGTGCGACAGTTCCGGCACATCCCTGAGTCTGGAGCGCTCCGTTGAACTTGAACACCGTGGGAATCCTCGCGCTCGCCGGAGCGGCTGGCCTTGCCTACGCGAGTGTGGTGGACCGCACATCGGTCTGGGCGCTCTCGGTCGTGGAGGTCGACAGCCAGCTTCCAACGCCGCTCTGGGCGATTCTTCTCGCCGTGGGCATCCTGGCTCTCGGCGTTGGGCGGATCCGTCAGATGGCGAAGCCTTCGCGGCCAGCGGTTCGCGGACGTCCGGTCGTCCAGCGGAGGGCGGCGCCACAGGCTGCACCGGGTCGTGATGGATTGGTGCAGAGGGTGCGTGCTTTGCCTCTGCCGACTGGATGCCGGATTCTCGTCGACGATCCACCCACCATACCGTTGCATCTCGTGGTGGATGAAGCGCCAGAAAAGCGGGTCCGACGGGCGGTAGGCGCTCTGGGCGTGCTGTTGGCGGGCTTGCCGCTCCCGCCTCGGGTTCGGGTCTCGATGCGCAGGTGCCCGCAACCCAACACCCCCTGGCACCATGTGGTGGGGGCGGCGCTGGGGGAGCATCTGCCGCGCTCGGAGTTCAAGGTGGTTCCCGGCGCAGACGGCGTGGATGTGATGTTCTTCCGACCCGATTCGAGCTGGCGCACCTGAACGAAGACATCGAGAGCGGAGGACTCAGGGGCCTCCGCTCGGAGCAGCCACGAGCGGCTTGCGCACAGGAGCCGTTGGGGGCCTCGATGTGGTCTCGGGAGGCCGCTGGGCTCGACGTTGCCGCTCCGCTGCACTGTTGGCCTGCCGGGCCTCCTCGGCGAGTGCACTCACCCGAGGGCCCTGCTCTCGAGGCATCAGCACTGTGAAGCCCGCCACTGGCCACCACTGGTACCAGCGGTTGTGTTCGACGTACCAGCGAAGCCAGTCGTTGCGCACTCTTGGCTGCTTTCCCATTTTGGTGGCGTGGCGCAGAAACGGCTGTTCCGGGCGCGCGCTGGAGACCTTGAAGCCGAGATGGGTCACCACGATCGGGACATGATCCTTGCTCTCGCGTACGGTGAGTACGATCGCGCCGTCGGGCAGGTCGGGAGCTGCGTCCCAGGCTGCGCCAGGGGTGAGGATCGGCAGTTGAAAGAGCCCCGTGGGCAGCAAAGAATCGGGCAGGAGGAACTGGCTTCGTCCTTTCCACCAGGTCCAGTTCCGGAGGGTCACGCTCTTTTCGAGCAGACGGGTCTCGCCCACCTCGGCGGTGATGTCTTCCACCCAGCCAGACTCGATGGCGTTCGGTACCCACTGTTGCAACATGAAGTGCTGGCGGTGTTCGTAGCTCGGGGGCCGACCGTACCCATACCGGAGGCTGTTGCGGACTTCTGCCGCACCTCGTTCGTCTGCACTCAAGGTGAGTGCGAGGACTTCTTCCACGAAGGTCAGGCAGTCGAAGGCGTCGTACCGCACGGGCGGGTCGAAATCTGGTGCGGTCGCCTCACCGGTAGCATCGTTGAGGTAAGGCGTGCCCATCATCGCGGCGCTGATGGTGCTGATGCGCTCGCCGATGGGCTTGTTTCGGCTCTGGGCGACCGCCTGCGCGATGACCTCGGGGATGGCACCGTCATCGAAGGGTTGCTGCTCGCCGTCGCCGAGTGGTTCGAACAGGGGAGGGGGGCCAGCGGTGGGGTCGGGTTTGCCGTCGTCTGGGGAGCCGGGCGCAGCCATGGTGTGGGCACTCACCACCAGACCGGTGGCGGCCAGGAGGAGGAAGGCGAGGCGGATGGGGCGTTGCGCCGACATCGTGGGAGGCAATCCGTCAGTGAGGCTTGGGCGGTAGGGACTAACGGAATGGGGCTCCGGCTGGATAGCGGCAGGCCGAACCCGGAGTGCTGGCGCCATCCAGACGGCTTGCTGGTGGGGTGCAGCGGCGCGATGAGCTTGCCTGTTGGATGTCTACATGCGCAGTCGCTGCTGATATCCAGCAATCTCGTTCAAAACATGGTCGAGCGCATCGTCGGGCAGCTCTTCAGCGGCTGTCGACAGCGCCCGCTCGATGAAGTCGCGCATTCCACGGTCGAGCAGTGAGCGATGCTCGGCGGTGGGCCGCTGCTGGAGGTTCTCGAAGATCTTTTCTTCATCCAGCGAGCCGTCGGACGCCACACGGACCTGATGAAAGAGGCGGGCGAACGGGCTTGCGGCGGCATCAACGAGGAGCTGGATGTTGGTCTGACCGGCGCCGGGCCCGACTGCTGCATCGAAGTGAATGGCGATGGCACGGGCAACATCACCGGCCACGGAAATCTTGTAGAAGACCTGGTCGGCGTCGAGTGTGGGGGCACTGAACGCGAGGGCCACGACCCCGGCCTCGGCTTCTTCCTCGGGGGTGGCCTCACCCATCTCGATGATGCTGTCTTCGGGCTCCAGCGCTTCGGGTTCGCGGGTGCGCACGCGGTCGGGACGGGCCGACGGGAGCAGCTCCACCTTATCGAGGAGATTCTTGTTGAGGGTGAACTGTCCGCCACCGCCTCCCCGATACCGGTCGTGGTCCTCGAACATCGCCATCTCGGCATCTTCGACGTCGAAGTCGAAGCCGGTAAACTTTCGCTCTACACCGATGGGCTCGACCACCTCCGGTTCAGACCGTGGCGCTTTGGTGGGCTTGGTCTGGCGACGGGTATTGGCGGCTTCGAGGTAGCGTCGAGCAGCGTCGAGCAGTGCGTTGTCTGGGCCGTCAGTGTCGCTGTCGGATGATGTCGGCGGAGGCTCGGATTCGGTGGACGGAGAGTCGCTCAACGAGGCCTTGGTCTCGGGTGCGCCATCGCTGCTGGCTGGGCCCAATGATTCGATGGAGTCTTCGACGTCTGCATGGACCGCTTCGAGGGGTGGCTCTTCAATACCCTTTGGGGCCGCAGCTTCGAGGAGGTCGCCATCGGATGTGTCTGTCGAGCGTTCTTCGAGGGGCGTGTCGTTCGAGCTGCTGGTGAGCTGCGTGGTGGCTTCGGGGGCATCGTCAGCGGCGGCTTCGTCGAGCTCATCCCAGATGTCGTCTCCCACCTGATGGTCGAGATCGACCCCTGCAAGGGCTGCGCTGGGTGCTGGAACGCGTGCGGACGGAGCCTCTACGATGGGGATGTTCGCCACCGGGACGACCGAAGCGGGAGCAGGAACGGGTGTGGACTCCTCGGCGAGGGCCTGGAGCTTTGCCGGCGCGGGCGGAAGGTCGGTGACCGACGGCACGGCCGCGAGGAGGTCGTCGCGGTTGGGCGGCTCGAAAGCATCGACGGATGGTGTGCGGGCCAGGGTCGTAGCGGAGGGCTGCGCCACCGGCGGAGGGCTCTGTACGACAGGGGCTGCGCCGTGTGAAGCCTGCTTGGGCACCGTCGGGGGAACCAGCGGAGGCGCGGGTGCCCGCACGGAAGCATGCACGGGCGACTGCGTGGGGTCGGCTTCCTCGGCTTCGTCGACCCGGTCGGTTTGGGCGGTCTCGTCGGCTCCATCCGCATGGTCGGCTTCATCGACACCGCTTGCATCGGCGGCCTCATTGGCTTCAGAGGCCTCGTCGGCGTCATGGACCTCCGCTCGTGCCGGCGGGGCAGAGGCTTCCGGGGAGATCGTGCCCGTCACGGGAGTCTCGTCGTCGTATTCGACCATTGAGGTGGCGGGTTCCTCAAAGCCGAGTGGAGAGAGATCTCTCCAGGACTCTGGCATGCTGTCTTCGTCGGGGGGCGGCGCACGCGAGGCGCCGCCGTCTACGCCAGGGGATGCTTCCGTGGGCGAAGGCGCTTTCGGAGGCGGCTGGGCCGCGGCGGTGTCGGTGCCGAGCGGAGCTTGGCTCAACTGGGACGCTTCCGAGGCATCGAGACGACCGATGTTGTCTGATAGATCGCCTTCTTGGACGATGGGCGGTGGGGAGACTGCCGGGTCGAACGAGCCGCTCTCCGGTGCGCGGGCGCTCGGCGCCGATGCGTTGGGAGGGACTGCCCCCTTGGGCGCGGCATCTGATGGAGACGTCGCCGCCGAAGCCACATCGCTGCCCTCGGATGCGGCGGGGGTGGAGTCGCCCTCTGGTACCAGGACCAGGTGGGACTCGTTGAGGCTCGGCAGCTCGGCTTCTTCGGTGGGGGTCGCCAGGGTCTCGAACGCCCTTGGAATGCTGCCGAAGTCTTGGGCTCCATCGGTCTCGGTGTCTTCCCGGAGGAGCGCGAGGTGTTCTGGAACGATGGGATCCGCAGGAAGGCCCAGTGGCTCTGGCTCGGCGGGTTCATCGAGACTGAAGAGGTCTTCTACGGCGTAGTCGGCTGTGGGACCACTGCCCCGCGGCTGCTGCAGGCGGACGCCCTCCTGCGACACCACAGCCCCGTTTGAGAGCAGCTTCATCACGATATCGAGGGTCTCGCCGGTCTCGAACGGGGAGTAGGTGAGCAGGTCGCGGAGTGGCATGGGCGGATCGCAAAGGTCGACCAGTCTCGCCTCTTGTCGGGTATTGGGCATTGACGGTCCCAGACACAAGGTGAGGGGACCGCGATGTCGGATCAGCGGGCCGATGCGTTGCCGGAGCTCCACGACTGCTTGCAGGGTGCGGCTGGTGTCATGTCCCGCTTGGAGATTGGGCACGAACATGGCCTCCATCGGCTGAAAGTCGATGGGTGGCGGCGACGAGAGGAAGTCGAGCAGGTTCTGGCGAAAGCGTCCGGCCATCAGCTGCTCGAGGAGTCCGTCTGGGACATGACCCAGGATCAGCTCGTCGAATGGGATGCCTCGCGTGAGTCGCCGAATGAATGCCTTGCCTTGTCGCTCGGTGAGTGCACCGGAGTTCACCAGGCGCCGTACAATCCACGGTCCGTCGTCGGGACCATGTGCGGCCAGAATTTCGCCCTGCATCACATACACTTCGCGCGAAGGCATGTGCCGATTTGTCCGGAACAAGCGGCCCGTCGAGCCACGCTGGAGCGCATTCCGGAGGATGTCCAGAGATGTGGGTAGGAGTTTGTTGGCCGTAGCGGGCAAGTGTCGGCTCCGTCCGGTCACACGGGACGCAATACAGCGCTGTTCACAATCACCGTGTCATGAACGACAGCTTGAGTGATGCGATGGAGTTGTACGCTACGACATTTTCAGGCGAGGTTCAATGGCATGCGGTGGCGGCTATGGTTGGCCCGCCCCTTTATGTGCTCTTTCGGTGACTTGAACGGCCACATCCAGCTGGATGTCCGGTGGCAACTGTCCCGCTTGGACCGGCATTGTGTGGCTGACCGACTGACTGAGAATATCGGGCACGAGACCGGTGGAGGCCCAAGACGTACCGGCCGGATCGAGCAGGTGCTGGTCGACCATTTGGAGGCTCAAGGAGTCCTCGAGAGCGATCCAGCGCGGGATGCCTGCGTGACCGGCGGTAGGGGTCCCCACGAGGACCGCGCCTCGTTCATGCCTCAGCGCGGCTGCGAAAGCCTCGGCCGTGCCTGCGGTGTCGCGGTCGACCAACACCGTGATGGCACCCATCGAGGGGAGTGCGATGCCCGCCCGCGCTCGATGTGTTTGGAGTCGGCCGGTGCCTGGATCCACGAGTGTGATGGGTTGGTCTGCTTCCACGAAGAGGGATGCGACCTCCAGCATCGCCCCGAGGCGCCCCCCTTCATTGGTTCGTAGGTCGACGACCAGCGGCGACCCGGAAGGGTGGTTGGAGAGTGCTTCGGTGAGAGCTTGAGCCGATCCAGGCCCGAAGAATGGCAGCTTCACCACGGTGATTCCGTGATGCTGGAAGGATCGCGCGGTGTCGAGTCGCCAAGGCCCCCGCGAGACCAGCACCCGCCGCAGGCCTTCGGGGCGACGAATATCGAGGACGACCTGCGGACTGCGACTTGTACCGGCGATGCCGAGAATCAGCTCCGAGGGCAGTCCCGTGAAGGGATGGTCGTCGAGTGCGACCACGAGATCACCGACCTCCAGTCCGGCGTCTTCCGCGGGACCATCAGGATAGACGTCGGTGATGACAATTCCTTGGCCGGGCACAACGGCGAACTCGGCTGCGATGCCGTTGCGGTGGCCATCGAGCCAGTGTTCGACGGCCGCACGCTCCTGAGCGTTCAGCACGGCATGGCCTGGGCGACCGGTCGCTCGGTCGAGCTCCGCGGCGATCCCTTCGAGCGCAGCGCGGTACAGAGCCGCCGGAGCGACCTGGTCACCGTATGTGGCTTCCACGGCTTCTACGGCGCGACGGACGTGATCGGGTTCGGCAGCCTCGGCCGTTGGGCTCGCCAGTCCCACCGCAAGTGTGAGCAAAACGCCGGTCATCCAGCCCCACATTTGTTCAGAGATGCCCGCGTCCGGGCGCGTAGGCTGCGGCTTTATAGTTGCCGATGGCGGAGGGCATGGCGCTCGGACTGGCTCGGAGTCGCTCGGCGCGTTCGAGCTTGATGCGGAGGGCTTGAACCCGGGCTTCAGCGGTCGACGCAGCATCGTGTCGCCAGAGACCGAATGCGAGGGCGAGGCCCAGAATGGTCGCATACAGAGTGAGCGAGCGGCGGGTGAGGCGAATGTGTGCTGAGGACGAGGCTTCGATGGCAGGGGTCGAAGCCGAGTGGGTCTCTGTCTCCAGACGAGCAAGTTCTTCGGTGAAGTGCGCATCCATGGACTGCCAGAGGCCCGACGAAAGTCGTTCCGGCATCGGAGGTGGCGGAAGGGCCGCCAACAGGTCCCCCTGTGCCCTCAGCTTGGCCTCGACCGCGGAGCACGCTGGGCAGGACTGCTGGTGGGCAGCGATCCACTCCATCTGAGCAGGGGCCAGCTCCCCTTCAAGGTAGGGAACCAGGAGACTCCGTACGGTTTTGCATTCCATCGGGCGCAACTCGCAGAACGGTCGGGACACAGGGAACGGGGTGGAGCGATGTGTGGGGGCCCGATTGGGCACCCGCTCGGGGTCCACCGACAACACGCGGAACAGGGTATCGGTCGCGGCGCGTCTTGTCGCGAGGCGAAGCCACCAGTCCCGCAGACAGCACCCCTCCGACACTTCGAACGGGTGCATGCATCCCCACACCGGCACTTTGGCATCCGGTCTGTCATGGATGCGGCAAGAAAGGAAACGCCTCCGACCGCGGAGTCGGAGGCGAATGAGGCATTCAGTCCATCAGGTCGTTGTCTTCACCCATGTGCTGCATCAGTCGGGAGCGCGCCCGGCTGAGTCTGGACATGACCGTGCCGAGCTTGATCTCCAGCACGTCAGCGATCTCTGCGTAGGACAAGTCGTCGTAGTACCGAAGGAGCAGGATTTCCCGATGATCGGGCGTCATCGTGTCGACGGCTGCCAGCACCTCTGCGCGTCGCTCGCTCTGGAACACGCGGTCCAGTTGGTCGGCATGTGCGCGGTCGATCTTCTGCATGCCCTCAAGAATGGCGCCCCGTCGCTTCCGGTCCCGCACCATGTTGAAGCAAAGGTTGGTGGTGACCCGGAACAGCCAGGCCTTCATCCGGAATTCCGCGTCGAAGAAGCGACGCTCTCGCATTGCCTTGATGAAGACTTCCTGCACCACGTCGTAGGCCTCGTGCCAGTCCTTCACGATGGAGCCGGCATGGTAGAAGAGTCGCTCGCGGTACTTGTGGATGACCATTTCCATGGCCATACGCTTGTTCTCACCAGCGAGCTGCTTGATGTCCGACTCGGACCACTCTGCGGCCCGGGACGGTGCGACGAGTCGAAGGGTTGCGGTCATGTTGGCTCCTCTGCTGGCCTGGGGGAAGCCCCCTCCGGGAGTGGAAGGGGAGACGAACTCCGTTCAGGATGGCAGGACGATGCACGTCTCGCTGACATAGACGTCGCGCTTTTCAAAGCGGTTCCGAATGGTGACGTTGCGAGACATTTTCGTCCTTTCATCAATCCAGTGTTTCTGAACGGGGCGACGTTGATCATGCCCGTTCATTCACCGATTCATCTTCGTCGCAATTGCACGGGGGGAAACCCTCCGCGCAGCGCAAGTGTTTCGCAGGGGTTGTGCAGGCACACACGGGGTGGAAATGGCGACAATCTCTTGGATGTAGTCGGCCCGGAGGCTCGTTTCTGATAAAATAAGAGACAGTGGTGGCGGTGCTCCAGCTTCGACCGTTGTGAAGGCTCCCCCGCCCAGTTGCAGCAGCAGGTAGCGGGGTCTCCCGCAGCGGAGTGGCGATGGAAGTGCGCGAGCTGGTAGAGGAGCTGGTCAAGGCGATGGTCGATCAGCCCGACGAGGTGGTGGTGACCGAGGTGGAAGGCACACACTCCTGTGTGCTCGAGCTTTCCGTTTCTCGGTCTGATGTGGGGAAGGTCATCGGGAAGCGTGGCGTCCATGCCGACGCCATTCGACGGATCGTGCATGCGATCGGTGGGAAGAAGAAGAAGCGCTTCGTGCTGGAAATCATTGAAGATCGTTGATGGGTAGACGGATGGTCGCGTCAGTGGCCGTTGCGCTGCTCGTCTGGGAGGTGGGATGTCGACGACCGCAGGGGAGAGATTTGAGCGTCTCACTGTGCTGCAAGTGCATGCCAAGATCACGGATGGTTGGCGCCCCATGTGGGTAGACGTGCGCAAGCCTCACGAGTGGGCGCAGGGCACCATCGAACGTGCAGAGCACTTCATTCCACACGACACCGTGATTGCGAACGGACTGCCCGGTGTGCCGCTCGACACACCTGTGCTGTTGCAGTGTCGGTCAGGGGTGCGCAGTGCCCATGCGGCTGCGGCACTGGTGGCGCGAGGCTTCACCGATGTGACCAACCTCGAAGGCGGAATCCTCGCATGGACGGAGGCGTATCGGTAGGCGCTCACGCATCGCAAAAGCACATCACCCCGACCGAGTGGTCGGGGTGCTTGTTGGCTCGGGTGCCCGGTGGTTCGGGGGCCGCGAGGCGGAAGGAGAGTGACGGCAGACGAGACTCAGTCTTCGTCTTCGGTCTCTTCCTTGCGGGGAGACGACACGAACTCGACCTCACTCTCTTCTGCAAGGTGGCTGCAGTCTTCGAGGGCGTCGATGTGCGTCTTGTACTCGTCGCGTGTGACCACCTTGCGAGCAAGGTGGCGCTGGACGATCCGGGAGTCGAACTTGCGGAGGGTACGGTCATACATGGCTTTGAGCTCCAGCACGTTCAGGCTTCAGGAGGAAGGTCGAAGTCGTCGGCTGCGGGCGGAAGACCGAAGTCGTCGTCGGCTGCAGGCGGAAGGGCGAAGTCGTCGTCGGCTGCCGGGGGCAGGTGACCCGCATCGGCAGGCGGGAGGTCTTCGCGACTCACGGGCCCGGCGAAGGTGCGCAGACCTTCGTTTTCGTCGAACAGGGACAGGTCGACGCCCACCCGGCTTGCAGCGATCTCCCGCAGGGAGAGGACCGCTTCCTTGTTGCCCTGGTCGTTGTCGACCAGCGGTTCGGAGCCCTTGAGCAGCTGACGGGTACGCTCCGCCGCCACAAGGACGAGGGAGAAGCGGTTGGGAAGCTCTTCGAGGCAGTCCTCGACGGTCACGCGGGCCATGGGGGCTCCGAGGTAAGGGTCGGTACGATGGGATGGCGAGGGTGCGTGGTTCGCCACCAAGGGTTGGAGCTACCGCTTCGCACAGGCACTCCAACGGACCGTCGACGCCTATACAACCCACACCCTTTCGTCAAGACCAGGCGTGGGGACCCGGCGTCGCCGACACCTGTTCGTCACGTTCGGCCGTGGGTAGAAGCGCGACGGAGACCGGCGGTGTTCACGCTGCCATCGACCGTAGACGGGACATGCGCTCGCCACCGGGAGACCGCCAGAAGCCACGCTGGGCCTCGAGGACCGCGGCAAGGTGGGGCAGCCGAGTGAGGTGATCGCACCATGCCCGGGCCAGTCGTCCTGCCTCGCGGTACCGACTGCGCTCCTCTGATGTGAGACCGCGGTGGAAGGTGACGTCGACGAATAAGGCGCGACGCAGAGCTGGCGTGTGTTCCGGACAGTGAAGGCGAGCGCTCACAAACTTGTCGATCTCGCCTTGGACCTCGAGCTCGAGGAGGGTGAGTGGCTCTGCTCGCCGCGCACGCTCCACCAGAAACATGAAGTGGCTGATCCCCTCAATGACGGCGCAGAAAGAGCGGAGTGACCCGCGCACTACTGCGCGGGTATCGGGAGCCTGGGCCAGCTTGTGCAGATGTACGGGCGCGATCCACACCGCGAGATCGAGCCCTTCATCGGATTCCCGTACCAGGACCCACTCGTCGGATGGGCGGGCGGTTCCAGGGGGCCGCAGGGTCTCCAAAGCTGCGTCGTCCACCAGAAACGGTCGGATGTCGGGCGTCTGTCCCTCGTGCAGGCCGTAAATGCGATGGAGATGGGCCTGCAGTGAGGCGATTGCATCGGCACCGGGGACGGGCGAAGGTCGGGTCATGCGTTCCCGCCGGTACTGGAAGGCACGAGGCCGTGGCGCTGGAGCGTGCGCAGAGCACGCTGATTTCCGGTGGATAGCCACTGCTCGTACAATGCAAGCAGCTCGGGCTCGGAAGGCGACTGCTCAGTGCGCGCCCGCATGGCATCATGGACTTCCCGGAGCACTTCGATGCAGGTGTGAAACGACATGGACAGCTCAGCGAAGATCTCTCCCAGCCCCTTGTGCCCGCTGTCACCTTCCGAAGGCGCTCGTCCGAGTATGGCCGCAAGGCGGTCGTAGGCCGCTCTTCCCATGTCTTCGTAGTACGAGGCTCGCACCGTCTTGCGAGACAAGCTCTCGGGGAAGAACCCGGTGACATAGAGCGCGCGATCGCCGAGGGTTCGGTAGTTTTGGATCTGGGTTGCCCTCGGTGCCCGTGCCGCTCGAATGTGGAGCTCGGCCAACGTGCATGGACGCGTGCTTGACCCGGTGCGACCCTGCTCTACCAGCAGGTTGGTGAGGTAGAAGACACCCTCCTCACTGACATCGCTGTCGGTGGCGTTCGTGGCAGCGTCGACTTCATCGTGAAAGAAGTCGAACAGGTTGTCGTGTGCGGCGAGTACTGCTGCGCCCATGGGCCACCTCCTCGATTGTTCCGGCCCGGAGTGAAATTTGGTTGGCGTACAACGAAGGCGGGTGTGATCGCGGATCCAAGAGTCGGTGCCCGAGGCCAGAAAATCGGCCCGTCAGGCTTGACGTTCGCGTGGCCGTGTCTACGAAGCCGGCCGCTGTTGGGAAGCGAGAGGTTTCCTGGCATTTCGTTGTGATAGCAGTTGAATGTTTCCGTTCGGAGCGCTCGCAGAAGCGACCCTCCGACAGACCAAAATGTTCCACTCGCCTCATCGGGCAGAGTGACCGGAGTTTGAGCCATGACCACGATCCGTCCCCTTTTCGACCGCGTTCTTGTCAAGCGGAGCACCGAGCCCACCAAGACCGCCAGTGGTCTGTTCCTGCCGGACTCGGCCAGCAAGGAGAAGCCCGTGCAGGGAATCATTCTCGCGGCTGGCAATGGCCGGGTTTCCGACAGCGGCGATGTCACTCCGCTCGCAGTCAAAGAAGGCGATAAAGTGATCTTCGGCAAGTACGCCGGCACCGAGGTGAAGATCGACGGAGAAGACCGTTTGATCCTGCGGGAAGACGACATCCTGGGCGTTGTCGAAGGCTGATCGCCACCGACTGAGTTCCACGACTGCGCACCGAGCCGTACCCGATATTGGGGACGGTGAAGAAGACGCCGGGTTCGGGCGCGCATATCCACCATTTTTCAACGATACCAAACAACCGCGGCGCGTCGAGTGCCGTGAGGAGTACAGCCATGGCCGCCAAAGAAATCCTGTTCGATGTAGTCGCCCGCAACAAGGTGCTCGAAGGGGTCGACACCCTTGCAAACGCCGTGAAGGTCACCCTGGGTCCGAAGGGCCGCAACGTGGTGATCGAGAAGTCCTGGGGCGCTCCCGTGGTCACCAAGGACGGCGTCACCGTCGCCAAGGAGATTGAGCTCGAAGACAAGTTCAGCAACATGGGCGCGCAGATGGTCAAGGAAGTCGCAAGCAAGACCTCCGACACCGCAGGCGACGGCACCACCACCGCCACGTTGCTCGCGCAGTCCATCTTCCGGCACGGCCTCAAGCTTGTGGCCGCAGGGCACAACCCGATGGATCTCAAGCGGGGCATCGACAAAGCCGTCGGGTCCGTCGTGGGGCGTCTGCACGAAATGTCGCGTCCAATCGCCGACGAGAAGGAAATTGCGCAGGTCGGCACAGTCTCGGCCAACGGCGACCTCACCATCGGCGAAATGATCGCCGAAGCGATGAACAAGGTCGGCAAAGAGGGCGTCATCACGGTCGAAGAAAACAAGGGCCTCGAGACCGAGCTCGAGACTGTCGAAGGCATGCAGTTCGACCGTGGCTACCTGAGCCCCTACTTCGCCACTGATGCGGAGCGGATGGAAGTGGTGCTCGAAGAGCCCTACATCCTGGTTCACGAGAAGAAGCTCAGCAGCATGCGCGACCTCATGAAGCTGCTTGAGAAGGTTCACAATACCCGTAAGCCTCTGCTCCTCGTCGCAGAAGACGTCGAAGGCGAAGCACTTGCCGCGCTCGTGGTCAACAAGCTTCGGGGTACTCTCCAGGTGGCTGCGGTCAAGGCTCCCGGCTTTGGCGACCGTCGCAAGCAGATGCTCGGCGACATCGCCGCGCTCACCGGTGGTCGCCTGATCGCCGAAGAGCTGGGCATCAAGGTTGAGAACGTCGAGCTGGGCGATCTTG
>CAJWOS010000026.1 GCA_913044235.1 uncultured Pseudomonadota bacterium | reverse complement strand
CTTCAACCACCTGCTCCAAAATGCTGAGCGCACTTCCCCGATAGGGCGAGCGACCGGAGAGGATCTTGTAGAGGATGGCACCCAGTGCGTACACGTCGCTGCGGGCATCCAGCTCGCTCGATCCCAAGGCGTGCTCGGGAGACATGTAGGCCGGTGTGCCGGGGACATGTCCCTCCTGGGTCAGGGGCTCTTGTTCGCCGGTCTGGCGAGGGAGGTCGGGGTCGCTGGATTGCAGCGGGATGGAAGACGCCGTGGCATGAAGCAGCTTTGCGATGCCCCAGTCGATCACGATGACCTCTCCATGCGCACCCACCATGATGTTGCTGGGCTTGAGGTCTCGATGGAGCACGCCCCGACCGTGGGCGTAGGCCATGGTCTCGCACACGCGTCGCAGCACTTCGATCACACGCCGCAGAGTCCACTGCTCGGCCTGGTCGGCCGACGCTGGTTGGTGCAGGTTGGCGATGATTTTCGAGAGGTCCTGGCCGGAGACCTCCTTCATGCTGAACCACAGCCTGCCGTCGGGCAGTCTTCCGAGGTCGTGGACGGGGATGATTCCAGGGTGCTCGAGCTGGGCGGTGGCCTTGGCCTCCTCGAGAAATCTCGCTACGAGCTGCGGGCGGTTCAGGGCGGGACCGTGGATCATCTTCAGGGCCAGAGTCCGCTGCAGGGTCCGGTCGAAGACACGGCGGACCTCTCCCATGCCACCCATTCCCAGTCGTCCGAGATCCAGGTAGCGCGACAGGCCGGGAATCGGCTGCGGGCCATCAGGAGCCGGTTCAGCGATGGTGGGATCGGCGACCGAAGGCGGTAGTGATGGCGCGCCCCCATCGGTGGAATCGGAGCCACCATCCCGTTTATGAGCGAGTGTTCGACGAATGGCACCCACCAGCTTGGACAGGTTGATGCCACGAGCCAACAGGTCTTCCACGAGTCGCTCTTCCGGTGTGGTCATCGGGTCGCTTCCTTACACACTGGGGTGGAGGGGAGGCCCGAGCGGCGAAGCGGCGAGTCCTGCCCGCTCGCAGCCTCACGCACGCTGCACCGTGAGCCGGCCGATGCCGATGCGGAGCTGGCGGGAGTCTGGCCTGCGCTCGATGAGATTCTGAGCATCTCGAATGTCGAGCTCCGCGAGCTGCTTGCGGGCCCGAAACACCAACAGGTTGAGCTGGCCACGACTCAGCCGCAGCATCCGCATCAGAGACTCGTGGTACATCCACCCGTGTTCGCTCTCGGGCATGTCTGGCTGTTCGGCATCTTGTAGGCGCTGACGAGCAAGTGTGAGCAGTGCGTAGTGATGGGACCGGCTGCCGAGCGACACCCGGCGCAGTCCGACCATTGCCACCAGCGAGACGTGCTCTTCGTCGGCACTGACCTCGAACTCCAGCGCCACGTCAGCGAGACCGTCCACCGCCGGTACACCCCCGACGGTTCGAGCTTGCTCGACGGGGAGGTGCAGGCGCCAAGCTTCGCCGTCTACCTCGACCACCTCGAGGTCGCGGACCCTGCGAATCTCATCGAGGGACTCGAGCACCCAGCCTTGCATCGGATCGGTGTAGATCATCGCCAACGGCGCATTGGCGGAGGGCAAGGGAATCATGCCCTCTTCCATGACCATCGTGCCGTTGCCGCGCACTCGGAGGGCCCGTGCAACAGGCGCGTCTACGCTCTCGACGGTCCATGCCACTGGATACAGCCCAAGGTGCAGGCGATCTTCGGGCTTCAGCACTCGGTTCTCGTTGGGTGCGAGGCGCTCACCGTTGATCAGCGTGCCGTTGCGGCTCGCCAGGTCTCGAATGGTCCAGGATTCCCCGTCCCAGGAAACCACCGCATGCTCGCCCGAGACACTGGGATGAGAGATGTGAAGGTCGCACCGCGAAGAGCGGCCGAGCAGTGTTCGGGCGGTGAGCACAGTGGTGCGGTGTAGGCCTTGCTGTTGAAGCATACCCATCGAGTCGATCGTTCCGGAAGAGCGTTTAGATGCACGTGATGTGCGGCGAGCCGGTCATATCGGCTCGGTGCGAGCATTATTCGCACCCTATCTGGAGGGCGTCAATGCTTGCCGCTGACGGAGTGCATATCCGGGCTCACCGTTCGTGCTGTCGTCTGGATGGCCAGGCGAAGCGCGCGACGAACCGTGGGTCGGAACATCGCTGGGGGCACGAGGGCGATTTCACCACACCCTGAAATCCACTGAAACCGCTCGATGGTGCTGATCTTTGGGTGGGGCTCTACGGTGAGGGAGTGCTCAAGAGCACCTGGAGGTACCATGTTTCGATTCGCTCCTTCTGCATCCGCCGCACCTCTGGTCATCGCACTCTCGTTGGTCATGACCGCGACGGCGTGTGACTCCGACTCCAGCCCCGGCGGGTCGGACGTCTTTGACCTCATAGACCGCTGTTCGGTGGAGACCGAGCCGATTGAGCTCGAAGAGCTCGATTCGGCGGGCATCTCTGCGGCCGAGGTGCTCGCCCATGCCGCACCACGGAGTGTCGGATGGATCGAGCCTGTCCATGGTGAGCCTGAAGCGGTCGAGATCCGCTTTACCACCCACACAGGGGCGCTTCGGAAGCAGATACGGAATGCAGCGGGGGATTGGCCCTGTGACCCCGAAGCCCTGTTTGCCGATGGCACGCTGCGCATTGTCTCAGAACATCGCCTGCTCGATGAGTCACTCGCAGTGACTGTTGAGGCAGTACGGGATCAAGGCGTTGGCACGAACTACCTCCTCGACGTGCGGCATGGCATCGCGTTGAGCGAGCTCGGAGGTAGCCTCACCCCCACGGACTTCCTCGACGAGCCAGGCTTTGCGCTGACTGGGCTCGAGCTGTCCGGTTCGTTCAAAGACGGTGCCTTTGTGGGCTTGCTCTCGGCCTACGCTGAGAAGCACACGCGGCAGCACTCGGAAGGATTCCTGTTCGACATCCTCACGCTCTCGACCGAGCCCGTGGAGTAGGCGAAGGCTCGGGGCTCACTGCGGCAGGCTGTGCAAGACCATCGCATGACCGTGGAAGGCCACGAGCACCACCATCCGTTCACCATGCAAGCACTCATCGCAGCACGGCTCTGTTGTCTTTGCACAGGACCTTCCTGGTCGCGCATACAGCCCATCCGGAGAGACCATGATCCATATGTCCACCCCGCTCGCGCTCGTTGTCTGTCTGTTTGGGATGGCCTGTACCTGCGAGGGACGAAGGCCTTGCGTGGTCTTCGTTGAGCAGGAAGCCGAAGACACTGGCTTCGACACTGGCTTCGACACCGGTGAGGCACTCGACTGCACCTTGTCGTCGTGTCCTTCCTCACGAATCGTGGTGCCAAGGTGACCTTCGAAGTTGAGCGGAGCGAGACGGATGGTTCTCTTCAGACGCATGCACCTGCGGTGCAGAGCTGGATGCATCTGTGGAACCGTCGACATCACGGCCCGCTTGCGAAGATAGGAGCCTCTCCAGCGCTCGATTCTCGCCGCAGAGCGCGCGCCGCACGCGCCGCTACTCCGGCGGCTCCAGGGGGGTCCACCAGACCGTGAGGTTCGCAAACCGGTAGTTGTCTACCTCGACCTGCCATGACCATCCGGCGGGCACAGGAACGGTGGTGCACTCGTAGCAAAACCACTCTCGACTGGCAGCGTCGGGACCCAGTGTGATGCGCCGCGCCGCACCCGTGGTGGCGCCCAGGTCCACCACCAGGATGCCATCGGACTCCGCCTCACCCGAAATGAACTCCGGGTTGCTGCCGTCGTCGAGTCGAACGGGCTCTCCCATGGCAAGTCCGGCCGGTCCCGGTGCACCATCTGCGCCTGGCAGACCATCTGCGCCTGGCAGACCATCTGCACCGGGCAGACCATCCGCGCCCGGCGTCCCATTCGCACCGGTTGGTCCGTCTGCGCCGTTGCAGACCACCTCGGTTTCGTCGATCTCTTCATCGTCCAGCTCACCGCTGCGGTTTGTGTCGCGGCCGGCGTGGATGGCGACGCCTCCGGAAGCGCAGGCCGCACCGGGGGGCTCCGGATCCAGGCGAATTCGCGACTCGATGGGCGCATTACCCGCATCGCAGCCCAACGCGGTGCAGCACAACACGGTGCAGCCCAACACGATGCCGCTTGGCGGGGAGAAAAAGAAGGTCCGCATATTGCCTCCGGTGAGGAGAGGGCTTTTTCCGTGCGCCAGTCATTCCAACGCACCCACAACGACGCCACGCATTTCCCCGTGGCTCCAGGGGTGGGCCTGGGCCTGGCCAGCCGCCACGTTCACCCGTCCGAGGGTCGAAGCATGCGCGCGGGTGTTCTTGGAGTGCTCTGCTTTGGCTGGTCTTTGGTGTGGTGGTCTTCGGGGTCTGAAGTGCGGGCATGGGATGCAGCTTCAGACGTTGGTGCTGCTCCTCGAAGAGGTTGACCACCGACGGCCGATTACTCGAAGAAGGCCCAGCATCCAGAGCCCTCGGCCACGATCGAGTATTCGATGTCTTCCAGCGCAATCGACGAGTCGATCTCGTCATCAAACGCTCTGCAGTCGCTGTCACCCAGGCAGGTGTCCACACAGTCCTGCAAGGTAGAGGCCCCAATGGCCGAAGCTTCCCAGGAAGAATCCACGTCGATGCAAGAGGCTTCGACCGGTGTGAAGGTGTCATCCGCTTCACGCACGAAGCAGACATCGCGCGCGCTCCCGCCGCCTGACCCGGAACCGCCGCCCTCGCCGCCGCCTGAAGGGAACTGCACCCATGTATCCGAGCAGTCGGCTTCATCGGTGATGGCCGTGGACTTGGCCGACATGTCGTAGCAAATGCCCGATGGCGATCCGACGTCTACGGACTCGATCGTCTCGGCATCCGCCAAGTCTTTTCCATCACAGCCCTCGCATGTCCACGACAGCTCCGGCTCCCAGAGGTCGGACTCGTCACCGCCAGGCCCGTAATGACCCATGTTCTGGGGCCCAGCCTCGCCCGTACCGCCGCCGTCGTCTCCGCCGTCGTCTCCGCCGTCGTCGCCAGAACCGCCGGCACTGTCTCCGTTGTCGGTCTCGCCGGAGCTACCGGCATCATCGGTCGTGTCGGTGGTTTCAGCCGGATCAGACGCTTCCTTTTCGCTGCAGCCAACGCTGGAGAGGAGCAGGACTGGCAGGATCATGTAGCGGTACTTCATCTTCATCCCAATCGGTCAGAACCGGTTTTTGGTGCGCGTTTCGCAGACCATGGTTGGCCCCCGGGCTTTTGCGCGGGCTTGTGGCTTGGCGGGTCGTGTATTGAGTGCGATGGCCCCCGAATCATTTCCGTTCCAGGGTGCGGTACCCAGAGCCCTCTGCACCGCGCCACTGTACCGAATTGCCACCGAATCGGCCAATCCGACCCGAGAGAGGCCCGCCGCGGCGTTGTACGTTCCCTCGACACGTCTTCTCTCAGGGGCCTCTACCTGTCGAGCTGCACACCCGGACCGACCGGGAGATCTCGGATACTCCGAGGGACTGAGTTGGTTGGTTCGGGTCTCGGCCCTCTTGCATCCTGGAGCGACCCGTGAATGTGGTGATGTGTTGGAAGACCATCGCCACCATTCCTTGGGCGAGCAACAGGCTGAGCGGCATGGTGTGGCACAGCGGAGTCTTTCGTTCCGGCTCCAGCCGACCCTGCATGTTGCGATGGCGCCACGACTGTCCGGTTGTCTGGGATGGGGCTGTGCCTGGTCCCCTCTGGATTGGACTGTGTCCTGCGCACCGGGAAGCCGTCCAACACAGCGATCCGTGCAGCGGTCGAGTGGGCACGCGCAACGCGACGAGGGCTGCTCGCGCGCGCCAACGGCTGTGATAGTTCCAAAGTGGCCAGTTCCGGCCGCGCGCCAGCCCCGCAAGTAGATGACTGATTCACGACCCGCATCGCGCGACAATGTGTGGACGCCGCAGGTGAACGCCGCTGTGGCGCGCTTCGACCCTGGGGCCACGCGCCTTCGCCGAGCCGTCGCCATGGGCGTGGCCGGCCTTTCACGCGTGCTGATGCTCCGACTCAACCGTGTCGACATCCACGGCCGTTCGCGGCTCGACGAGGCGCGCGCGCTCCAAGAGCCGGGTCGAGGCCTGCTCACGTTCAGCAACCACGTCAGTCTCTTCGACGACCCCTGGCTGCTCTCCTGCTTTTCAGGTGCTGAGTGGGTGGCGCTCCGCTGGATCGCTGCAGACGCCATCAACTTCTTTGGCTCTCCGTGGAAGGCGAGGTTGTTCAATGCTGGCAAGGCCGTGCCCATTGTGCGTGGCGCGGGCATCGACCAACCTGGCATGACGTTCTTGGTGGAGCGGCTGCAGGCCGGAGACTGGGTGCACATCTTCCCGGAGGGCGGGCGGAGCCGGGAACCCGAAGGGCGGCTTCGTCGCCCCCTGAAAGCGGGACTGGCGGAGCTGGTGCAGCGCTCGAAACCGCTCTTGCTCGGCTTTCACCACCGCGGAATGCATGCGGTCGCCCCCATCGGCTCCTGGGTACCGAGGATCGGCCAGCGGGTCCGTGTGCGCTTTGGTGAACCCAAAGACAGCACATCGCTCGCGAGTGACCCTCGCGCGCTGATGCAGTGGGTCGAGGCCGAGCTGCTGCGCTTGGAGGCGCTGGCATTCAACCCGAACGGCAACCCAGGGAAGCCGTCATAGCGGCCGGTCACACTGGGAGGCGGCGACGCCTGGCCCGTGGATGGCGGAGCGGCCAGCAGCGCTACGGGCGCTTACTCGAACGCAGCCCGCTATCCCTCAACCCTGTCCGACCCCACCGGTCTGGTCGCACTCGCGGAGGGTGCGCGCGATGCCCGATTGCTCAACCGTGCCGGATCGGTCTACGGGCATGGCTCCCTCGCACCCCGGCTGCTCGACACGTCCGGTGCGGACCACCGCTTTGAAGTCGGCCTGTTCCGGATGAATGGTCGACTCAGAGCGACCAGTCCTCGCTCCCGGTGATCGACTTGAGCGCCGCCAGAAACGGCGCATAGTGCATGGGCTCGATTGTATCTCCCGCGCTCATCAAGCTGTCGTTGGCCGGCCCTCGCTCGATGACCTCGCCGGTTTGGTCCATGACCAGCTCTGCGTACGTCGGATCGATCGCTCGTCCTTCGGACTCAATCTCATCGCCCAGACCGTACATGTGGCCCGTTTCGTGCATCGCGGCGTTCTGCGGGTCGCGGTCCAGCGGCCACAGCGTGACCCGCGGGCTGTACTTGGAGTCGGTCTCCACCTTGGACTCGGAGATCACATTCTTGGGTTTGACCCCCTCGGCCTTCAGCGTGCGAGTGACCGCATCGAGCCGCTTTCGGGCCAGCGCAATGCCCTCTTCGTCATCTCCACGCCCCTGATACTTCGCGTCCCCTTCGACTACTGCCGTACTCACCACATCCACATAGCCCTTCTTCGGCTTGTCCAGTTCGTCGACCGCCCCGGTGACCGAGGCCTTGGCATCGCTGTCGAGTTTTGGGCTGCCCTCGTCAAAATACGCCGTGAAGAACCCGTGATCTGAGCGTTGCTTGCGGTCCACATCAAGGTCGTTGTTGTCGACGGTGACCGTTCCCGGTCGCAGGTTCCCGTCACTCCGTCGCGTGGCCTGGGTCATATAGCTCTGCACAAAGCCGGCATCATCGGGGTACTTCGAGGCTTCGATGATGTAGTGCGGCGACTGGTCGTCTTCAATCACCCTCGTGCGGGTGTTGACCACCATTTCGTCCCAGCCGGGGCGCGTACTAAAGAACTGGAACTGGCCACCCCAGGCTTTCTTCGTTTGCTTGGCGTATTGCTTCTTGAACTTTTTCTTTTCCTTGCCCGACCAGGTGAACTCCTGCGGGTCGAAGTAGGGGAACTTAGACGGGTCACCGTCCTTGAACTGGTAGGCAACGCGCAGGTCGATGACGAGGGTTCCCGAGCCCGCATCGAAGGCAACATCGAACAGACCACGGGTGTCGTCGCCCCATCGGTACTCGCTCAGCGGGGCGAACTTCGTGGACCGAAAGGCGGCCAGATCTGCTGCCGGATCGCCGGCACTTGCAGCGTTGACTTCTCGACGCTTCGCGCCATCGGTCGATGCAGGACCGGCGCCGTTGGACGTGTTCAACTGCTCGGCGAGAAAGGCATTCCCAAAGGCTTGCTGGCTTTGCAGACCCGCCGGATTGTTCGACTCTACGCCGGAGGTATCCAGGCTCTCCTGTGCTGGGGTTGTGTGCCGTTTTGACTGCATCCCTTCTCCTGCCGTTGCCAGCTGCTCGAGCGGACATCACGCATCATTGACCCGAGCACCAGACCAGAGGGCGCGAGGGTGTGCTATCCGATCGGCACGCGGCGCGAGGATGAGGATGCCATCATGGATCTTGCGTTTCGCTGGTCCTCCGTTTGTCCCAAAGCCGACGCGCTCAGGTCGAGCCCCCGAGAAGACTGGCAGGGCTGGTCCGACACCGTGGGGACGCGCTGTGGTCTCGATGACCAGACCCACTAAAATCCACCGAATTCGCGGGCGGCAGTGGACCCGAAGCGGGCCGGCTTGGCCTTGCGGTCTACAACCATCTGCGCTCGACCGACGGGGGACATGCCCGCACGCTGGGCCGCTGGATCGCCGGTCATCCTCCCGGTGCGGTAGCCCTGTTGGCGAAGGGTGTTGGTGGCATTGGACCGGGGCACGATGGCTGGAAGCTCCCGTTACCATCCCGTTTCGATCGTGTTCGGAGGGAGTGGATGTCGCCGGGTCTCTTGCTCGCAAGTGGAGGATTCTGCGGACCACCGCCCCGCCTCGGCGTGGGCGCGCGCTGGGAAATGGTTTTCATCGAGCGCAACCCCAGGAGCTGGATATGAGCCCGCACTGGGTGCTTGTTGCCATGCTATCGTGCGCTGGAACGCTCCGCTGCGAGCGGACCGGCTCTCTCGGTTGGTAGCCTACCACCCAGGTGCAGACCTACCGGGCGCGAGGAGCGGCGATGACCACGGCGCACAAACTATCCAGACAGCAGTCCACGGATGCATCCTCCCGAGTGGGCTCCGATTCTGCCGCACCGGTCCAGCAACAGTCATTGACACCTCGCTCTCCGCACACACTCGCCGATCTCGGCCTCCACAAGGGCTCCGGCACGCACACCACCACACCGGCCGTGCAAGCGGCTGGCGGCTCGGTCGAAGGGTCAGTCCAGACCTTGGCGATGCTGGGTACGTCTGGCCCCAGCGGAAGCCTTCCGCACTTGCAGACCATCCAAGCTTCCTTCGGACAGCATGATGTCACCGGGGTGCAGGCCCACACCGATACCCGGGCGCGAGACGCCACGGCCCAGATGGGCGCCCGTGCATTCGCACACGGCAACGCCGTCGCATTTGATGGCGCCCCAGACCTACACACCGCGGCACATGAAGCTGCCCACGTGGTGCAGCAAAAGGCAGGCGTGCAGCTGGCTGGTGGGGTGGGACGCGTGGGTGACGTCTACGAGCGCCACGCTGATGCGGTCGCGGATGCCGTTGTCTCCGGTGCGTCGGCAGAGTCTCTGCTCAGCGCCACTCCGGGCTCAGGCTCGGCGGGGACTTCGGTGCAGATGATCGAGACCTGGCAGAAGCCCGCGAACGATCAGGAGAAGGGGAGGTGGGTCGATGCATCGGGCAGCAATGAAAACCAGATGTTCAAGGATGTGGCTCCCAAGAGTGAGTCTGAGCAGGCTCTCTTCGAGGACACCATGCTGAGCGGCGATCTGTCGCCCATCGGAATCGCCAACCAAGATGTGAGCATCATCGCGGCCATCGACCCCAAAGGTGCGGTTCCCCGACAGGTGCTCGAGGGCACCTTCAACTCCAGCTGGAACGAGGCAAAGGCCGTCCTGGCGAAGGGCAAGCTTCCCGCGGAAGCGGAGGCCGCTCAGGGGGCGCCAACCACGGGTGCGCAGAAGCAGTCGTTGGAAGCGATGATGCAGAAGCTGTGGGAGTTTCGGCAGTGGCACCACGACGCCATCCTCCGACGAACCCAAGACATCGTGGCGCATCACACCAACGCCGATGGCTTCGACGATTTCAAGGCCGCTGGCTCAGCCGGTCTCACTTCGGACATCGACGTGAACATGAAGGGGACGGAGACAGAGTATGCCGTAGAAGTCTTCAACCGCGAGTTTACAGCAGACGGCTGGAAGTATGAAGCGGGCGTGGTCTACGATGTCAACGTCTATGCCCTCGACTTCATGCACGGTGTCGGAGCCAAGGTTGGGCCAAACCTTCTCGTGAGCGAGGAGGGTCGGATGAAGCTCAAAGAAAATGATGTGATGGTGGACCGTAAGCAGGGGGGAATGACCGATCTCGACAAGGCCGACGAAGATGCCATGCGCCAGGAGGAGTGGGCTTTGGTGAAGCTGCGGCTGTACATGTCTGACGGTGAGTGGGCCACCTACAAAAGTTCGGTCGACCCTGAGGACATGCATGCCCGCGAGTTCGCGCGGGCGGAGGAGAAGTATCGCGAATATCGGCAGACGCTCCACGAAGAGATGGAGACCCAGCTGGGTGACACCTTGGATGTGGCCGACGATGTCGCCGAAACGGGCGCCCAGCAGATCCAGTCCACCGCAAGAGCTGCCACCGACACCGAGGCCGATGCCGAGAACCTCGCCATGGCCTCAAGCAACCGGGTCTACGAGCGCAAGCTTCGCGAGGTCCGCGAGATGCGCGAGACCATCGAGACGCGGAAGGCGGCATACCAAAAGGGAGCCGATGATGGGATGACAAAGGAGGAGCTTGCCGCCATCAAGCTGGAGATTGACCGCACACTCGGCCAGCTGCGGGAGCTGCTCTCGGAGTGTTCGCTGTACGCCAACGAGGCCTACGTCACCAGCGGTGGGGTCAATCAAGCTGTGGTTGGAATGCAGATCGGCAGGCCGGTGGAGCTTCGGGGTGCGGATGCGATGAATGCCGTCCACGAGAACTACGCCGACACCCTCAAGGAAATCGGTCGCCATGGTGGGTCTCTTGGAGAGGCCGCCTACAAGGCAGGCAAGTACATGTGGCGCATGGCCGAGGCCATTCGCAGTCTCGGCTATGGCGACATACCAGGCGTCGTGGCGCTCTTCGACCTGGGCTACCTCGCGGCCAAGGTCCTCAAGTCGGACGAGATGAATGGGGTCAACAAAGAAGAGCAGGCAGCCCGACAGGCCATCTTCAAGCTGGGGCTGAGCGATGACGCCGAGGCCGGTGCCCTGGCCGCCAAGGTCAAGACCATCGCGAACGAAGCGACCCGCCGGCACTTCGAGTCGGAGCGGGTGCTCAACGGTCCGAATGACCTCGCGGAGCAGACCCAGAGCCGTAGGTACTAAAACGCCGGCACGACTGCGCCGGGTCTGTATCCTTGGCGCAGCGGGCGGAGACGAAGGCTTGTGGAGAGCTCCTCAGCCTGCGCGCCGGAACACCAGCGTGGCGGAAACGGGACCCTCCACAGCACCCTTGACCGTGATCTTTTGCCGAAGCGTCTGTCCATCGGGATCCAGGCTTCGTGTGACTACGGTGATAAGACCACTACCCCCCTTGGGGCGGGAGATCACGACCATCGCCCCCGAGGTTTCCCGCTTCGCCCGGTAGAGAATGTCGCCGCGGTCGGTAGTCTGGCTTCTTTCTTTTCCATCGAAGACCAGGGTTGTGGACTTGGTGGTTGGACCCACCATCTCCACGTCGAGCTGGTCTCCGTGATCGAACAGCTTTTGAGTGAGGTCGACCTTTTCGGCCACGATGCGCTTGGCCTTGGACACTCCTTGGGCCTTCAGCACCAACTCCAGGGTGTCGCTCGCTGCGCGATCGAGGATCCAGGTGCCGGTCCATGCAGATGTGGTCGAGGGGACGACGAGTGCGGGATCGGTGGCGCTTGCGAGACTGGGAAGGACAGCCCCAGTGGTCAGCGCAAAAATCGAGATCCGGAGCATCGTTCCTCCCAAGGGGCGCGGACGGATCCAGCGGGTCGATGTGGAATGTATCCACCTAAGGGCCGCTGGTGGAGGCGTCTCGACGACTCGGTGCTGGGACCGCAGGGTTCGTTGTGCCCGGTCCCCAGAGAGGTCCGCGATGAAGCCCCAGGAGGGCTCGAGACCACTTGACGGGCACGTTGAGATTCCGCTATATTTTGCGGGCGTAAATGGTCCAGAAACCCAGTCAAAACGACCATTTTCTGCTGCATCCAATCGGACCTTCTCAAACCATGGACGTCAACCGTGTCTGAGGCCGTTTCAGCGCAGAAAGAACCTGCGGTGGCACACGACGTGGAGCGGTCCGTGCCTGGCGGTCCAGAGACGGAATCCATCGTTCAGGCGTTGGCTCAGCCCCACACACTGGCCGACCTGGGCCTCGGTGGGCCCCCGCCTGCAGACGACCCGTCCGTCGGCCCCGTGCAAGGCTCTGGAGCAATTCACAGCGACGCAGACGTTCACCGGGCCGCAGCGCAGGGCATCCAGGGAGCGGTGAGTCCCCTTCCCCACCTACAGACGATCCAGGCCTCCTTCGGTAGCCATGACGTCTCTCAGATCTCGGCCCACATGGGCGCGCGAGCGACCGAAGCATCGGCCGCCATGGGTGCACAGGCGTACGCCACGGGCAATCATGTGGTGTTTGGAAGTCCGCCCGACCTCCACACAGCGGCACACGAAGCCGCGCATGTGGTCCAACAGCGTGCAGGTGTCTCCCTGAAGGGTGGAGTGGGCGCGGTAGGAGATCGCTATGAGCAACACGCAGACCGGGTCGCAGATGCGGTTGTGGCCGGTGTCTCGGCAGAGCCGATCCTCAACGAGATGGCAGGCGAAAGCCGCCAGAACGGCGTTCAGCAACAAAAGAGCAATGACATCGGTCATGGGACACAAGCAGGCCAGCTCGAGACGGCTGACGGGGTCGGGGAATCCGTCAAGTCCCCCTTCTCCGGCGGAGCGGGTCCACCTGCCAGCAACGCGGCCGTGCAGGGTAAGTTCGTCGACGACGAGAACAAGACCCTCACTGTATCGGAGTTCGATAAGACGGTGCTGACTCCTGAATGGAAGGCGAAGCTGGAGCGAATGTCCGAGCAACAGAAAGACTACTTCTGGAGGGCCATCGAGCCCACCAACCCACAGCAGCTGACCGTGAACGAGATTCACCGATTCCTGAACGGAGAGACGGTCCGCGGATTGTCTGTCGCTCAGAAAGGAGACATCAAGGGTGGAGATGTCGAACCCAATCCGAGCTTGAACGAGGATCAGTCAAAACAGAGAATTGTTGAGACGCTCAAACGACTCAGGGACAACCGCGAAAAGATCGCCCAGATGGTTGAGGAGCGGAATCAGAACCACCAGGATGGCGCGGAAAAGCCGTATATGCAGGGGGTGCGGGAACACCTTGGACAGCGGGCGCAAGGAACCTCCGAGCCCGCCTATATGCAGGGAGTACGAGAACACCTCGGACAGCGCGGGAATGGAATGTCTGAGGCCGCAAGTCCAGCGCGTGAGGAGCAGCCGACCGCCGCGGAGCAAGGAACCACCAACATCGGCACCGGCGAGCTTGAGCAGCTCATCGAAGCGTTCCAGAAGACGACGTTCTATTATGGCACGACTGGTGAGGCCTTTCAGACCTGGAACATGTTCATGTTGAAGGTCAAAAAGTACAAGGATCCGAGGACCGGTAACCACACGGGGGTGTACAACGCAGGAACCCGATTCCTTGCATACCTTCGGCAACAGAAGTCAGACCAAGCCGCAGGGCATTCCGGCGATGCCCAGATGATGGACATGTACTACGGTGGGCAAGAGTTCGAAGTCTGGCACTTGATGCGCAATCCGGTGATTGGCAAGTATGTCCACGACATGATGGGCTATGCCGGCGAGTATGACCAGTCCGAACCACCCGACACCACCTTTCGAAAGAACTATCCGCTCAAGGCGGGTGGAAAGGAATGGGGCACCCAAGGGTGGTCGGCCAATGCAAAGCCTGTGAACCAGCCAGCGCTCAATGACAGCGCAGACCGGCCCAGTCCCGGCCCAGAGCACGCAGACGATACCCTGACCCCAGAAGCACGGGCTGCCTTGCCGCCAGTATGGGACACAGAGGAAAGTGCCACCATGCAGATTTCCAAGCTGATCCGCCATGCGGTGTTTCAGTTCGGTGGCACCATCGTGTTCGATGGAAAGCGAGTCTACTGGGAACAGAGCTTCGTAGACGGCACGAGAAAAACAGACACGAACGAAGAGGCAAAGGCCATCATGCCGATCTTTGCGAACAAAAACAGCAGCCGGGTCAGAGTCGGAAAGGGCACCTACGTCTTTCACTGGGGGGGGGCTGAAGCCGTCCCCACGCGCGCTCACTTCCTGTCGTGTTGGGCCTTTGGTGACGTGGTGGGCAAAGAGCAAATGGAGACACAGAGCGTCTTCAAGCAAAACAAGGCGGGCGAGGCTGTCAAGCAAGCTCCCAGCGCCCTGTTCTGGAAGTTCCCGAAGGGTGCCACCAGCGTGATGGCAGATCGGCAACATGCCGAAAATGCTTCCATGGACGGTTTGTTCAATGGGAACTTGGGGCTGGACAGCTCGTTTGGAAAGAAAAACGAGTTCTTGGTGAGAACCAAGAAAGAGTTGATGGCTTCGGCTGCGCAAGGAAGCCAAAATGTCCGAGAAGCCATGGCGGACGCGCTGCGCAGCGCAGGCGCCGCTGCTGGCGGATCTACAGGGAATGACGACGGGGGCTGAGAAGACTGGCCGGTAGACTTCAAAAGGGGGCGGCGGCGGCCGTCGGCATCGCCATCGACAACAGAGCAGATGTACAGACCGGCATGCGGCAGCCATCACCGGCGGCTCCGAGAGCGGTGCATCCTTGCGCTGCGCGGCTTTGAACCGAAAGGGGCTCACCACCCAAAATATCTCCAATCACACTGCCCCCTATCGCCACGAGCTGGCCAGCAGGGTCTCTGTGCAGACCTCATGGACGGTGTCTGCTTCTGCGTACCGGGAGATCGCTGCCGTGGGATTGGTGTTGAATGGGGTGACGCTTGCGTGGACGAAGGTGGCGACAGGCAGGGCCGGGGTGGTGACGAGAGCGAAGATGCGTTCGTCCCCAGCGGGGTTGGTCTGGTAGAGTCACGCGGTGCCGGTAGCGTCATATGCCTGGGTAGACCATGAGCCACGCCATCGATGGCCTCCTGCAGTGGCTCAAGTGGCCCGCGGCCCTGTGGTTTGCACTCAGCATCCCCCAGCTATTCATGGCCGATCTTGCGCTCGTTCGCAACACACTCCGCGCAGACCTCGCACCCTTCTGGCTTGGACTCATGGCGTACCTCGCGGTCTGGTGGCTGGTGCTACGACACCGGCTCTGGGGCCAGTTCCTCTCCACGTTGCTGCACGAGCTCACGCATGCCATCTTTGCGATCCTGACCCTGCACCGGGTGGTTGCGCTGCAGGCCACCTGGTCGAGAGGCGGTGAGCTGGAGTTTACGGGCCGCGGGAACTGGCTCATCATGATCGCGCCATACTTCTTTCCGCTCGCGATTGTCTTCGCAGCTCCGTTTCTGGAGCTCGTGCAGACAGCGAGCCCGGTCCGACTCGCCGTGCTCGGGGTCGTCTTCGGCTTCGAGTCTGCGGCGATGTGGCGACAGGTCCATCGCCAGCAACCCGACTTGCATGAGGTCGGGTATGCGTTCACCGCCGTGTTCCTCCCCGGCGCCCTCCTGTGGTCGTTCGGTACCGTCCTGGCGTTGGCGCTCGGCGGCGGCCGGAACATGGTGACCTTCGTGGGGACGCAGTGGTCGGAACACTGGCAGCTGGTCGGTTCCCTGATCGACGCGGCGATTCAGATGATCATCTGAGCTCGGCGATCACGCACTGGAAGGGCCGGGGGCAGGTTTCGTGTCCGAGTGACTCTCCGCAAAGCGCGCCACCCCCGCCGCCGGGCAGCCCCACCTCAGCGCTTCAGCTCTTCCCAGATGGCCCGCATCTGCGTGACCTCTTTCTTTCCCATCGCGCCCATCGCCTTGCACTGCGTGGCCGTTGCTTCGCTGTACTGCTTGTCGATCGCCCGATTGCTCTTCCTCCAGAGGCGCTCCGCGCGGTTCCAGGCCGCCCTGAACCGCCTTGCTCCAGCAGCAGTGCCCGGCTGTGTGACCGCGTTGCCTTCCTGTTGGGCGCCTCGGCGGTAGTACCACCGGATCTCCTTCCCGGAATCAACCAGGGTCGCGTACAGCGACGCGAAGCGCGGGTTGCCAAACAGCCTGCTGAAGTTGGCTCGACAATAGGCGATGTCCCGATCGATCCGAAGCTCTCCGTGAATCTGCGCCTCGACATATTCATCCGGATTTTTTGCGTGGTCCTCGGTGGCGTAGCGGGTCTTGCCTGCGACTTGTAAGGCCTGGGCGAAGTTTTCAGCACCGTTGTCGAAGGTGGCGAGCGGACCGGTGTTCCAGGCTTCATCGTCTGTTGGGAGCTGGCCGCGCTCCACTATTCCGTCTCGGATCAGGGCCTGGTGCCTGCTTTCTCCTTCACCCCACTGCTGTAGTGAGTCTCCCGACGTGATGGTGCCGCGATCCTGCAAGACCTGACGCTCGACAACGAACGATAGCGGCGCTGTCTCCTGCACGGAGTCGCCGAGTGCACCCATGGGATCGTTGGCCAGGTTGAGGGCGGCATACTTGGGCAGTGCAGAGTCGGGCGGCCGCAGCGCTGGATTGATGCCGAGGGTCTCGCTTTTGTTGTCCTGCGCGCGTCGGTTGAAGGAGTCGCGGCGGTAGCGCTCCGGGTAGAAGGTGCCAATCTCCGCCACGGCGCGCTTCGGACCGTCCTTGTCGGTGCCGATCATGGAGCGCTTGACCTGGTGGATGTTCTGAATGTCCCCGCGCTCGGCGAGACTGTCACCCACAGTGCGATCGCCGTCGATCGACGTCATCGGATTCACCGCGTGCGAGACTTCGACCTCCTGAAGAAAAGCATTCAATCGGTCGTCGTCCTCGCCGGTCGACGCCACCTTGGGATTGTCGTGTTGGAGGGCCGCACGCTTGCGCGCTAGGGCCATCACATCCGCCACAGCACGATGCTCCGCGGCCATCACGGCGCGGGTTGCCTTGAGGTTCCGCGTGACTTCTTCGCGCAAGCGGGCGGTGTGCTCGGCCTTGCTCGCCGAGACCTCGGAGAGCATTTGCTCGATCGCTTCGAGCTCTTCGACAAGAATGGAGTTGGCAGCACCCTGAGCCAGCTTCTGGTTGAAGGCGGTCACCCGCAGGTTGACCCTGCTCGACGCCGATCCACCAGGGCGCCGGTACCACTTCGTCGGCATCTGGGTGTCCATCGCACCAACTTCGGCTTCAGTGTGCCCTTCCATCACCGCTTCAGCAGTGTTGCCTTCCTCGTCTTGCATGACTGGCATGGGCTCGGAGAACAGCTCATCGAGGTCGAAGTCTGCAGCATCGAAGCTCTCCGCATCCATCACTTCGTGCACGGGCTCCAATGGATGAAACGCATCGAGTCGGGTCTGCAGGAGGCCACCCACATCGTCCAGCTCGACCGCGAGCGCGTTGAGATTGTGAAGGAGGGAATCAATCGAAGCGAGCTGGGTAGTGTTTGGCATCAGTCGACCTAGCACGGCCCTGGAGCGGCCGCGGTCAGGGTAAGCGCTGTACAATCACGACACGGCGAGTCGTCACACGCGGATGGCCTCGGCATGATGGCCGCGACCCGGCTTGTGTACCGCAGAAGGAGGAGCAGTGAGGCCCTGCGACTCTACCAGACCGGACTCTCGCCGAATGCCTTGCTCCCAGCGGCTGGGTGCCTCGGACTCAGACCACTGCACGTCCAACGTTCCCTGTGCGCTCCCGTCCAACACACCCAAAAACAACGACCTGGATGCGGAGGACCCCATGCGTTTCAGACCGTTCCTGCTCGGAAATCACGCGGAAGACCGGTCTCCGAAGTCGCGGCTGTAGTCGTCTCTCGAGCTCAGTCTCAGCTGCGCACGGAGCCGAGCGATTGCGGGCATGAACAAGCTCGGCCGCTTGGTGACGGCGCAGAGTTGGTTCCGAGTCGGCGATCCCGAGTGCGCTGTGGTAGTCGGGCTTCTCTACAGGTGAAAGAGACGCCCCATCGGTGCCTCCGACCACCGGTATGAATTCACCGCGCAAAGCCGATCACCAGACCCTGGAGCTGCACACCCCGAAGCGTGCCCTCAGGATCCATGTGCGGCCACAGACCCTCCGCAGGACGGGCCCCGTCCCGCTCGGGTGGGGCGCCATCCATCGGTCTCCCAGAAAAAACCAACAATCTGTCGCATGCCGTTTCACCATCCCCCGGCTGCCGGGTCCAACCCGTAGCGCCCCAAGCTCCCCCTTCCCTGGGAGCATTCGCGCCGAGGAATGACGATGATGACAGCCACCCGCACCCACACACCAACGGCCGCCCTGATGGGCAGCGCAGTCCACACCATGATGCCCCGGCGGTTCTCCGCCATGCAGCGCGCCATCCACTTCTCGGCGATTGTGTTTGGCCTCGCGGCCTGCGGCGCCGAAGACCCCGACGAAGCGACGAGCAACGCCCCCAGCGTGACCCTCGATGCCACCTACGGCGTCCTTGTCGAGTCTGACATCGTCTACGCCGAAGGCCTGGCCCATACCCCCAGCAGCGACACGCCGTCTGCGATCCCGCTCCTGCTGGATATCTACACCCCAGACGCCGACACGACCAACCGCCCGATGTTGGTGTTCATTCACGGCGGCGGCTTCACGGGCGGCACCAAGACCAAGCCCGAGATCGTGGCGATGGGCGAGTACTACGCCTCGCGGGGCTGGGTGTTTGCCTCGGTGGACTACCGCACCACCGAAGAAATGGGCACGCTCACCGAGCCGTCCCGCGCCGCCGTGACCGACTTCTACCAGGGCATTGTACCCGCGGAATGGCTGCAGCCCGGTCTCGACGCTGCAGAAGCCGGCGTGATCGATTCTGGTGAGCTGCAGCAGAGCATCGCGATGTATGCTGCCCAGCGCGACGCCAAGGCCGCGGTGCGCTGGATGGTGTCCCATGCCGACACCTATGGGGCCAACCCGGACTACCTCACGGTCGGCGGCGCGTCGGCAGGCGCCATCACGGCCTCCACGTTGGGGATCACCAACGTCGGCGACTTCCGCGATGAGATCTCGGCCAGCGATGACCCGACCGTGTCGACCACCTTCCTCGACGTGGACTACGAGGTCCGCTCCGTGCTGTCCTTCTGGGGCAGCACCAGCAAGCTCGATCTGTTCCAAGGGGCCTACGGCGTCGATCCCTTTGATGCTGACGACCCGGAGCTGTTCCTGGCCCACGGAACCGACGACGTGAACCCGAGCACACCCTTCACCGAGTCCGAAGCGTTTCAGGGCATCTACGACGAACTGGGCATCTACAGCGAGCTCCTGCCGCTCGAAGGCCACGGACATGGCGCCTGGCACGCAGAAGTCGACGGCCTGAGCCTGTTCGACCTGTCCTTTGACTTCATCGTCTCCCGGCAGGACCTCAACGTTGTCCCCTGATCCGGACGCGCAAGAAGCGATGATCGATGAGCATCGCTTCGGGTGGGGGGTGTACTACCGCCTCAGTCTTCTGGGGTGTCTGTTGCGGCGGACGCCCTCGCCAGATCGGTGCACCGCCGCGGCTACTCGGCCTGCGAATCGGTGTTCGAGAGGGGCACATCCACCACCTTGCCGGCTCGACCGGTCAGGGCGAGCTGGCCCGCGCAGAGGGCGAGGGCATCGGCACCGAAGATTTCACGCCGCCACCCTTGGAGCGCTGGCACATCCGGCTCTGCCTCGGTGGCGATTCGATCGAGCTCGCTGCGGCTCGCCACGACAGCAGAGGCCACACCATGCGCTTCACAGCGCAGCCGAAGCAGAGCCTGGAGCAAGGCCACCAGCGGCTCGTGGCCCGAGAGCCGACGCTTTGCGGCGGGCGGGATGGGGTGGTCGGCTTCCGGACACTCGAGTCCTGCCCGCATCGCCGCCAGCATGGCAGCGCCGTCGGACCCTCGTGCGACCTGGGGCTTCAAGGAACGGACACGTGCCAAATCCTTGGGGTTCTTGGGAAGGTTTTGCGCGATCTCAACCAGCACCTCGTCGCGAGCAACCCACTTGCGGGGAATGTTGCGCTGCATCGCGGCTTGCTCACGCCATGCGGCGAGCTCCCGGAGCACCGCGAGGGTGCGACCCTTGGGGTGTCGGATCCGAACCCGTCGCCAGGCCTCGCGCCGGTCCGGTCGGTATCGAGTGGGCTCCTCCAGTGCGCGCATCTCTCCGGAGATCCAGCCCGCTCGACCTGTCTCGTCGAGTGTCTTGAGCAGCTTCTCGTAGATTTGGCAGAGGTGGGTCACATCGCTGAGTGCATAGTCGAGCTGGCGCTGTGTCAGGGGGCGGAGCGACCAGTCGGTGGCTTGTGAGGCCTTGTCCACCTCGATTCCGAGCAAGCTCGACACGAGCTTCGCGTAGCCCGGCTGCTCTCCGAGACCACAGACCGACGCGGCAATCTGCGTGTCGAAGATGGGCCCAGGAACCTCCTTCAGACGGTCGAGGAAGATCTCCAGGTCTTGGGTGGAAGCGTGAAGGACCTTGACGATCGAGCGGTCGAGCAGCAGATCGCGGAGGGGCGACATGTCGATACCCTTCGAGAGCGGATCGATCGCGGCCGCGTGGGTGCCGTAGGCCACCTGGACCAGGCAGAGTTTCGCGAAGTAGGTCTTCTCCCGAAGAAACTCGGTGTCGACGCAGATGTAGGGGGCGTCGCTGATTGCGGCACAGAATTCCGCGAGGTCGGCAGATGTCGTGATGAGCATGAAACGGCGTATCTCGTGGGATGGATGTCGGCACTGAGCGATGGGATCACCGCCTTGGAACTGAGCGGGCTGGCGCTTCGGACCGTGGTGCTGCTGCCGGCGACGCTTCACCCGTGGGCCCGGCTGGTTCGGTCTGCGCGGTGTCGCTCGATGGGGTGGCGGGTGGCACAAGACAGGTCGCGCTCGACGCGGTCCGTTGTGGGCGGCCTGGTGGCGCGGACTGCAGATCGGGCGGAGGATGGCAGGAGGGAGCGCGGGAAAGACGACACGATCTGGGGTGGGTGGGGACCGTCGGGCGCGGCTGGTGTGGGCGCCTGAGACCCTTCATCGCGGTCGGTAGTGCCTGGCGTCGGGGCAACCCCACTGCAGCATAGATGCAACGGTCTGCTGCATCGACGGTGCATACAACGCTGCTGAGGATGGTTCGACTTCCCGAGCCATGGACCGCCGGGAGCGCCTTGATGACCACGAACGCAACAAGACCTCTTCTTTGCCCGGATTTGTCTCTGGATCGGCATCGCGAGCCGTCCGTCTATGCTGGAGATGGCACCCCACCCGAAGCACTGATGCGCCTCTCGAGCGGTCCCCCTGGACTGCAGGTGACCGTGAAAGATGGCGTGCTCATGATTCGACGACACCCGGAGCGGTGGCGGTGGTCCCGCGCAAGCGTGTTGCTGGGCGTCTATGCCCTCGTGTGGATCATTGGACTGGTCTGCTGGAATTCCCAGCAGACCAGCCTCATCTGGATGGAGCTGCACAGTGGCTTTCTCGCCCCAGCAGTCTCGCTCGTGGTCTTCCTGCTGCCTTTTCTTGCCCTCTTCTTTGCTGCGGCACAGCCGGTGTACCTGCTCGCCTGCCGAGTCCTGACGCCTGCTGTCCTACGCGTAGACAGCCAGCTCCTTCGCTTCAACAGTGGCCCGCTCCTTGCGGCTTTTGTCCCATCCCTCGACGTGTCCTGCATCGATCAGATCTACGTGGACGAGGGGTCGCCGACCCGGACCCCAGAGGGTGCGAAGCAATGCTGGTCCACGGGCCGCTTCCACGTGATGGCGCGACTGGAAGGGGGCGCGACCCAGTGCATCTTCGACGGCCTTTCCGACAAGGCACACGCGCTCTACATCGAGAAGCGCGTCGAAGCCTTCCTCGGCATCGTCAACGTTCCTGTGAACGGAGCGTGCCAAGACTGAGCGGTGCACCCCTGCAGGACTGCGGCACAGCCCGGCAGGCTCCCCAGGTTCGTGGGACGGTGTGCACGCGACAACCCCCGCCCGAAAGGGAGCCAGGGGCTGAGTGGATCGGAGACATCTGCCGCGGCAGAGCGCCGCGGAAGTCCTCGGAGATTACATCGGATAGGCTCCGGCATTGACCCAGCCACTGGAGAAGAGAAAGACGGAGTAGTTGTTGACCCAGAACGCGCTTCCTGAGGAGTCCGTGATGGTATCCGAGTGCCTGATTTCGTCGGCGTTTCCGTCGAACGGAATCCAGTCATTCCACGTATTGGAGTCGATGTTGTAGTTCTCGATGTATGCATCGGTCGTTCCGCTCTCGGGAATGCTCAGGAAAGCAGCATCCT
Organism: uncultured Pseudomonadota bacterium; assembly: GCA_913044235.1. GTDB lineage: Bacteria > Myxococcota_A > UBA796 > UBA796 > UBA2385 > CAJWOS01. Next base: position 2,512 of record CAJWOS010000026.1, on the reverse strand, counting down.
GGTCTACAGAAAAGGATTCGCCGCTGGTGGTCGAGGACCGGTAGGTCTCGTTCTCCAACAGCAGAAACGCGCCGTATGCCAAGCCGCTGCGGTGACCGGTGACCTGGAAGCCCACGAGAGTGGTCGTGATGTCGATGTTCGTGATCTGGTAGGGATCCTGGCCAACGATGTACTGCTGCATCGTACCGTCGAGGAGTGCGCCCTCAAGCACGGGCTCCAGCCCGAGGGGGAGCTCGATGGCCACACTCTCGCTGTCTGCGCTGACCGACGGCCCCGCCAGCTGAATACCGGAGACCGCCACGGAGCCGGTGCCCACCCCAGGCAGCATCAGGTTGACCTCGAGGGTGGACACGAGCGGGTCCGACTCGAAGAATCCGCTCTCGGTGCCATTGTCGATGGTGTCGAGGAACATGAAGCCGGAAAGAACCTGTTCTGCGCGCGCTTCGGCAGGCATGTCCGGACATCCGGTTGTGTCGAGGAGCAGCTCCCCCGCCTGGAAGGGCTCGAAGCCGCTGGCTGGGTGGAAGTACAAGCCCGGCTCACCGGTTCGGGTCTGGTTCCATGTGAGGCTGCAGGCGCCCGAGCCGTTGTTCTCGGCTTCCAGCACAAGCTCGAAGTCGGAAAGATAGGGTGGCGCGTCGTCGCTGTAGACGAGCCCGCGCTCGATAGACCAGTCCGTGCAGAAGTCGATGGTGGCCTCGAAGCCGTCGGCAAGGGTGAGTGTGAGCGTGGCGTCACACGAAGAAGCGGCGCGAGTGGCCGAGCCATCACAGTCCTGGTCGATGTCGTCGTCGTACACCTCTTCTGCCTCAGGATGGACTGTGGGGTCGCTGTCGTCGCAGTCCGTCCCGCCGGCGGCCGTGTCGTCATACCCGTCGCCATCGGCGTCGGTGACGGGTTCGCTGCTGTCGTCACCGCCGTCATCACCGCCGTCATCTCCGCCGTCATCTCCGCTGCCGTCACCGCCGTCACCGCCGCCGTCGCCGCCCCCGCTGCCGCCTCCGTCTTCGCCATCATCAGGGCCGGGGCTGTCGGTAGTGGTGGCGTCACCATCGGCATCCTTGTCGGAGCCACCCTTGTCTGCATCACAGCCAAGTGCCAGGGAGGTCGTGAACAGGAGAGCAAGTATTCGGGCCGACATGGAAACTCCAGCGTGAAGCAGGGAACAGAAATCACGTGAAGCCAGTAGAGTGGGCACAGACGGCTGTGACCTCACGGCGTTCTTAAATCGGCGGACTCACTCGCAGATCCGGTCCCCATCGGAGGCGATTCTGGACTCCAGGCTCCCTCGAAGCGCCAAGCACCGGACTGCGGCTCCCTGGCCGTCGCCACCAAAGTACATAGACCGAGCGAGGGGCCGCGTTTCGACAGGGCGCAGCCGGCCGATCAGCCCTCGTCGCAGATGGAGGTCTGGACAGTGAGCGCGTCGATGAGGTGGTAGTTGTGCTGTGCGCCGGTGGCCGCCGTGAAGCCCACATGGGCAGGGAAGGCGGTCAGGGCGGGCACGTCGTCGTCGATGTAGGTGGTGCCGTCGATGGTGACCGTGACGTGGATCCCGTCGACCTTCACGTCCATTGTGTGCCAGGCGCCATCTTCCATGTTCGGAAGCTGAGCATACACCTCGCCGATGTACTTCGCGTCTCCGCCGATGTTGAGGCTCACGTGGTCGGTGGTGTAGGGTTCGCTGTACCCAACGCTCGAGGTGTTGTCGTACGTGTCCACCTCGATCGACCATCCGGGGAGGCTGCCGTACCCGATCGAGCCTCCGGCATCGCCCTCGTACGTGACGAGCTGGGTGGTGTCGATGGCGGTGACCGAGAAGCCGTCTGCGCCATAGTCCGAGTCGCCCACGTAGAAGGAGAAGCTGATCTCCACATCGTCGGACTGCACGGTCTCGGAGGTCTGGAAGGCCGAGCCCTGCTGCCAGGCGTAGGGGGCGACGAGCTGCACCCAGCCGTTGGTGGTGTCATAGAAGGCGTTGCCTGTGATCTGCCAGGTGTCGAGGTCCAGGTTCTCGGCGGCGTAGCCGGCGTTCTGGCACACCGCAAAGGAGTGCTGCACCTCTTGTCCACAGGTGTCGGTGGCGACCGCAGTGATGGTGTGCTCCCCTTCGGTCTGCAGAGCGCTGTCCCACGGTGCGGTCGCCATGCCGTCGGCGCTGGCTGGGCCCCAGCTCACCTGGCCGTCGACATCGGAGGTCCAGCGCACTTCCAGCCCGGCCTGGTCGTCTGCGAGGTCCACCCAGAAGGTCTCGGTGGCGCCGGCTGGGACCACCACGCGCTCGCCGGAGGCCGGCCAGGTGCTCTCCACCGTGGGCCCTGCATTGGGCGTCGCCGAGATGGACAGGGTGAGGGTGGGGCTGTCGGCATCGTTGGTGGTGACCGTGACCGTGGCGTCTTCGTTGCCACCAGAGAGCACGAGGTCAGCGGTCTCGCCGGGCGCGATGGTGTCGGGCTGGGACACGACGGTCCAGCTGGCGGCGCTGCTCGTGGTGACATCGAGGATGGTGAGG
>CAJWOS010000025.1 GCA_913044235.1 uncultured Pseudomonadota bacterium | reverse complement strand
CGCGGCTTCTTCCACCAGGAAGCCCAGCTTGCGGATGCTGTCGTCGGTGCTGTGCCGCACGAGCCCCTGCAGCCACTGGCGGGCCAGGTCGAGGCGGGCGTCGAGGCGGCCCTCCAGGGTGCGCATGTCGTCGTCGAAGGCCTGCCGTGCACTGTGGCTGTCGAGCAGCGCGCGGAGGCCGTCGAGCAGAGCATTGGCCTGCGCCCCGAGCACGAACCGGGCGCGGTCGGCCGCAAGCTCCTCGGAGAGGTACTCGGCGGCGACCATGAGGTCTTCATCGGTGATATCGGCGGCAAAAGAGGGCGCGTGCGCCTCAAGCCAGGGCCGCATGGCGGCGACCAACATGGTACCGAAGCGCTCCACTGCCGCTGGGTTGGGCAGCAGCTTCTGCATGCGAGACAGCGACTGGGCCTGCCGCTGCCAGGCGGTGCGGTCGGCCTCGTGGTCGTAGAAGGCCCAGAACAAGGAGGCCGCAGCCCGCGGTACCGGCGGGAACCGCAGCAGGCCGGCCGTCTGCCGTAGGTCGATGACCTTTTCGAGGATGTGCGCGGCGTCGGCGTCGTGCACCCCGCGCTCGTAGCCCTCTTCATAGCGGTTGGCGGCGAAGGCACGCACCCGCGCCAGGAGCCCCTCTTCCGAGATGTGGTCCTTTTCGAGCTGCGCAATGCTCAGGCCTGCTTCGTTGCGCTCAGCCGCAAAGAGCATGATCGCAGCCAGGTACTCGCCCCGGTACACCTCGGGCGTCTCAGAGATGACCGCCTGCTTCCAGTAGGTCTTGGTGGCCACGAACTCTGGGTCAGTGATGACCTCGTAGAACTCCGTACCGTTCAAGTGAACGGCCATGTCGTCGCCGCGCGGCACGATGGTGAGCTCAATGGCCTGGGTGTTCACCGAGAACTGGTGGCGACCGAACTTGAGCACGTTGCCGCTACCCACGAACAAGTCGGAGCGGTCGCGCAGGCCCCGCAGGGCGTTCTGCCGGGCGCTCTTGAGCTTGGAGAGGAGGTCTTCGCCCTTGACCGAGTCGCCAAGCTCCAGCAGCTGCTCGGACAGCTTGCGCAGCTTGAGCACCATGCTGTCGCTGGCAAAGTAGCTGGCCAGCTTCTCGGGTTCCTTGAACGACTTGGCCCGACGCCCGATGGCTTCGAGGATGCGCGTTCCCGACGAATGCAAAGACTCGACGCGGCGCTGCCGCGCCTCAAGCAGCTGCTGGCGTTTGCTCTCGAAGGCCTCGTAGATCTCTTCGCGCTTGACCGTGATGTCTTCGAGGTACTCCTCGAACTCGCCGAAGCGCCCCTCGAGTTCCTCGAGCTGCACCATCAGGCGAGACAGCTGCTCTTCGGCCTTCTCGGGGGTGTCGCACATCGCGAGCGCGCTCGACACGCCCTGACCGAGCAGCTTGAACTGGGCGGCGAACTCCGCCTTCGCCTCGGACTGGAGCAGCACCTTGCGGCGCCCTTCGAGCACGGCGCGCACCCGGTTGAGCTGCGAGAACACCTCGGAGATGTTTTCGAGGATGCACGTGCGCTCGTTGGGGTCGCCCACTTCGAGCCCACCAATCACCTCGATCAACATCTCCAGTCCGCTGCCGGTGGCGTCCATCTGTTCGGTGACCGGCTCGAGCTCGAGGGCGCGCTCGATGCCATCGAGTCGCTCCTCGACCGCGGTAATCTCGGTCTGGATGGGCGCGAGCGCATCGTCGCCAAGCAGAAACTGCACGCAGCCCTGGCTCATGGCATCGAATTGCTCGACCACCTTGGCTTCCATCGCGTCGAGGGCCGGGCGGTCAATCAGGCGTACATCCTGCAGCGTGATCAGTCGTCCGCGCTGCTCCCGCAGAGCCCCCATGCCGGCCATGAAGTCCTGCACCGAAGTGCAGACGTCGGGGCGGGCATCGAGCAGCACACGGTCCTGGTCCTGCTTCGCCTTAGTGAGTGCCGCCTCGGCCTTGCGCTTGAGAGCCTGCAGCTTCTCGAACTCGTCGATGATGAGCTCGGCGTTGCGCCGGGTGTGGTCGACGGCATCCTTGAGGCCGCCCACCGACGCGTGGCCAATCCAGTGGTAGTGGTCGAGCGTACGGGTACAGGCCGCCACGAGATCTTCGAAGATCTGGCGCGACGGCTGCAGGTTGGCGATCGACCGCTGAATGGCAAACACATCGCTGATACCGCGCACAAGGTCGGCGTTGCCCACCTTGCCCAGGTAGCCACCCTCGACCGGGTTGGATGCCGCAAACTCCACCGACGTGAATGGGGTGTCCCAGATCTGCACCGGGTGCACCTTGGTGGGCTCGTCGGACTCTGCCCGAAACACCACAATCTGGCCGTTGTCATACATCGTGTAGCCATGGCCGTGGATGGGGCTGGCCACTTCCTGACGGATCAGGTTGTACGGCAAAATCACGTAGTGACCAGTGTCTTCTCGATGGAACACAAAGAGCACGTCTTCGCCGTTGGGCGACTTGATCATCTTCTTGAAGATGAGCCCTTCGGGGCTGGCATCGAAGATCTTGCTCGAGCCGTTCCGCAGGTAGTAGCCACCGGGGAAGATGATCCCGTGGTCTTCGGGCAGCGACACACAGGCCTGCCCGATGGCGTCGATGCGCTTGACGTCGTGGGTGCGGGTGTTGAACACGAGGTAGCGCGTTGCCTCTTCGCCAAATGGGCGCATGGCCAACAGGATCAGCGTACCCACCTCAGCGTAGTGGATCTCGGCGTCATCAAGCGACTGGTGCGCATCGTCGACGGGCTCCCTGTAGATGCCTTCGCCATCGCCGGTGTTGTTTTCGATCTTGATGGTGAGGTCGCCGCCCACGGTCTCCACGAACACCTTGTCGAGGATGTTGATGTGCGAGTGGGCACCGAGCACGTGGTCGTCGCGACTGGGCTTGACCCAGTCGAAGTCGTGGCTCGGCGGAAAGGTGTGATCGCGCTCGCCCCGGTTGTCGATGTAGCGAAGTGGCTCGCCGGGCGTGGCGTCCCACCGGAACACGCGGATATCTTCGGGGCGCTCACCGATGCGAAAGACGGCGAGCAGCTTGCCCTGGTGGATCCGGAGGGTCTGCAGTCGGGCGTCTTTGTAGTACCGATACAGCTCTTCGAAGTCGACGAGGAACTTGGACTCGGCGAGGAACTCCGAGCCCTCCGTGGTGGCGGCCAGGTCGAAGCCCTCTTCCACCTGAGCGAACTGGTGGAGACTGAAGACATCACCCACCACCACCTGCTTCTTCAACGCGAAGCGTACGTTGTAGCCAAGGAGCAAGCGCCCCTGCACGTTCACGATATTTCGCGGCACGCAGTTGTGCTCAGTGCGGATGCGCTCGTTGCCCACCACAACGAGCTCCTGCCCGCCAAAGATCTCTTTGCGGCGGTCGTTGAGCGTGGTGGCGAGGGTACCGAGCGTGCGGGCGTCGTCTTCGAGTCGCGCACGAATGACCTCATAGTTGCCACCCTGGAGCTTTTCTTCGGGGGCAGCTTCGGTCGTTTCGACAGTGTCAGCCATGACAGGGTCCGCGGAGACGGGGAAAGGAAGGTCTATGACGCCGACCATGCGCGCCCGGACTCGACGAGCGGTCGAGACACGGGCGAGTGGTGGGGTGCGAGCCGGAGCGACCCGACACACCCATCAGAGAGGGTACCCGGCCGAAGAGACCAGGTGCCCCGTGCGGGCTCAGCTGCGCAGGCCGTCGATGCCGAGGGCCTTGGCTTCTTCAAGCAGCTTGGCGAGCTTGTCTTTCGACGAGTCGTCGGCGCCCGACATCAGCTTGGTGAGCACGGCCGCCAGGCTGGCGTTGGTGAGCAGGTTGCCCATGCCTTCGCCGGTGGTGACACTCTCGAGCACCTTCTGGGCCGACGGCGAGTTGTCCATGAAGGCCTCGGCCGACTGACCGACCATGGCCGCGTTGGTGAAGCGGTCCATGAACTGGCTCTCCCCACCAATGATCTTGATGTCGGCACTCTTGAACGCCTCGCCCAGGATCCGGGCCTGCGCATCGGCGATGGCCTTCTGGGCATCGACCTTGGCGAGCTGGATGGTGCGGGCATGGTCGAGCTGGATCCGGAACTCTTCGTGTTCGCGGGCCGCACCTTCCATGGCCTTCATCGCGGCAAGCTTGTCGGCGAGGCCGGCGGCTTCGGCAGCCATCCGCTCCTTCACGGCACGGGCTTCGGCCACGCCCTGGGCTTCGAGGGCCGCAGCATCGGCCTTCTTGCCTTCGGCTTCGGCCAGGGCCCGCAGCTTGATGGCTTCGGCCTCGGCCGCACCTTCGCGCTCCACGACCGCCGCCTTGGCTTCACGCACCTTGGCTTCGGCGAGACCCTTGACCTCGTCGCCTTCGGCTTCAGCCGACATTTGCTCGCGGGTGACCCGCGCCTGCGCGAGACCGGTCTTTTCGAGGGCGTTGGCCTTGGCCTCCTCGACGCGCGCCGCAGCGAGCCCCGATGCGGCTTCTTCGGCCTGCTGTCCGTCGGCCAGACGAATCTTAGCCTGGGCTTCCTTCTCGGCCGCTTCAAGGGCGGCATTGGCCATCACGAGGCGCTCGCGGGCGGCAAACTCGGCGACCTTTTCCTGGGCTTCGGCAGCCTTGATGTCCTTGACCAGGGACTCCTGGGCCTCGGCCTCGGCCAGGGTGACCATGACCTCCTTCTTTCGGTCGGCTTCGGCGGTGGCGCGGAGCGTCTTGATACGCTCCTCTTCTTCGGCCACGTTCTTCTCGACCGCGATGCGGCCCCGAACCACGTCTGCGATGTTCTTCTTTTCGACTTCGAGGGCCTTTTCCTTCTCGATGCGCATCAGCTCCACCTGCCGCTGGCGGGCGATGACTTCCAGATCGCGTTCCTTCTCGACCTGCTCGGTCTTGATGGCAACCACGCGCTCCTTGTCCTTGGTGGCGACCTCAAGCTGGCGAGACTTGTTGACCTCGGAGAGCTCGATCTCTTCGTTGGACTTGATGCGCGCGAGCTCCGCCTTCTGGTGCTCCTCGGCCGCGACCTTGTCCGACTCGGCCTTCTCGCGGGCACGGACGTTGGCGATCTCGCGCTGCTGCTTCGCTTCAGCATCGGCCCGACGCTTCTCGAGCTCGAGGATGGCTTCGTCGGCTTCGAGGTTCTGGCGCGCCAGCTCCTTGCGCTCGGTCTGGCGCAGCTCGTTGGTGCTGATGTTCTGCTTGGCGGTCAGGTCGGTGATCTTCCGGATGCCCTGGGCGTCGAGGATGTTGTCCTTGTCCAAAAGCTCCACGGGCGTCTGCTCGAGGTAGTCGATGGCGGCATCGGTGAGGATGTAGCCCTCGAGGTCGCGACCGATGACGTCGATGATCTGATCCTTGAAGGCGTCTCGCTGGGTGTAGAGCTCGACGAAGTCGAGGCGCTTACCGACGGTCTTCAGGGCTTCCGAGAACTTCGCCACGAAGAGCTCTTCGAGGGTCTTCGGGTCACTGGCCCGCGTACAGCCGATGCTCTGGGCGACCTTGAGCACGTCCTCCTGCATCTTGTTGACCTTGACGAAGAAGGAGACCCGGATGTCGGCACGGATGTTGTCCTTGCAGATCAGGCCTTCCTTGCCGCGCCGGTCGATCTCGAGGGTCTTCATCGAGATGTTCATGACCTCGCAGCGGTGTATGACCGGGATGACCACGCCGCCCGTGAAGGTGACCGTGGGTTCCGCCTGCATCTTGTTGATGATCAGTGCGTGGCCCTGATCGACCTTTTTGTAGCAGCTGACCACAACGGCCGCGATGCCCACGAGAATGACGAGAATAACAGCGAAGGTTGCGATGACAAATACTGGGGCCATGGTTCCTCGGCGTGGAGACCTGCTGCGGGATGCGGCAGGGAAACGAAAAAAGGGGTTGGGTGAAGACTGCCCGGATGCATCCGGGGAAAGACTGAGCTGTGGGGGCCTACGCGCGGGAGACCTCGGGGATTGCCATTCCGAGCGACTCGAGGGTGCGAATTCCTGATGCGTCGAGCGGGCTGGTCGGGTCGAGGTGCTCGATGGGGGTGGGCTCGAGGTGAATCAGCGATGCGTCGCAAAGAATGAAGCCGTCCAGATCCGGACCGATAAGGTTGACCACATCGTCTTTGTAGGCGAGGCGAGACTTATGGAGATCATCGAAATCACAGTGTTGCGCAACGGTTCGGAGCGCTTCGATGAACTTCGGCGCGAACCGGGCGTGCAAGAACTTCAGGTCGCTCGCCTGCGCACCCCCGAGCCGCTGGGCCACGGTGCGTACGTTGTCGGCCGCAGGAATCCTCAGCTGAAACGACATGCGGATGTCGACCCGAACATGGTCGCGACAGGTGACGCCCTTCCGGCCCTTCAGCTCGATGTCGATCGTTTGGTCGGAAATGTCGATTACCTCCGCCCGATGCAGAAAGGGAATCGCGACGCCTCCGGTAAAGCTGACGTCGGTCTTGTTGTTCAGCTTGTTGACGACCAGTGCCTGTCCCTGCTCAACCCTGTGGAAGCAGTGGACCCAGAACACCACCATCAATCCCATGATGGTTAGCATCGCGATGAACGCAGCGATGATGAATGTTGGGACCAACACAACCTCGGCTCGGAGATGTGCCCGAAGAGGCACCGGAAAACAGACCGCCAGACAAAGACCTCTGAACCTGGCTGCGACAGAAGATTTCGGCGCTACCTTCGCACACGCGCCCGTTGGGATTGCCTCGCCGCACGAATTTGTTCCACGCGCTTCTGGAGCCGTTGCCCCCGTGGCGTGTTGAGCGGCTCGATCACGAAGGCTTCACGGTCATTGTCGAAGCTCACCACCAGGGCCATCCCGCCTTTGGACAGGGCGTTGTCGTGGTCGCAGCGCACCTGTACGGTGAGTCCGGCACCGCCATCAGCGATCTCGGCCTGCCCGAATCGATCGTCGACCCGACCCGTGAGTACCTCGCACTCCTGCCCGACAAACGAGCGGCGGGTACTGGCTTTGTGGATGTGGAAGAACGGGGCCAGCGGCCGAGCGACGACACTCGCGGGCGGAATCGCACAGAAGAACGAGCCCACACCCACCACAGCAGAAGCCAGAAACTCCGAGACCGGACCGGAGAGAAGCGGCGCCAGATGTTCCATGCCCTGGAAGCAGAGCATCCAGCCAAAAAAGACGATGAAGGTGACCGTGATCGTCAGCGGTACGCGATGGAACCCGAGTGCCGAGAAGATTCGGGCAAAAGCCGACATGCTCTGAGCGGCCCCTTCCAGTCCATCGAGCTCCGGGCCGTCCAGATCGACATCAAGGTCCGGACCGTCCAGGTCCATGTCGAGGTCCGGACCGTCCAGGTCCAGGTCGAGGTCCGGACCGTCAAGGTCTACGTCGAGGTCGGGACCGTCAAGGTCTACATCTCCGCCCGCCTCGACGGATGCATCCGCCGTCTCGATGTCGAAAAGCCCGACAATCGCGAGCATCCAGTAGGCCAATACAAACAGAAGCGTCACGGAGTAGAACGCAGTGGGCAGGGCAAACGCTGCGCTCAGAAACTCACTCATGGCACCCCTTTGCGGCTGTGCGGCTTGCGGGCCGCGCGTATCATCTGCCTCGTGGAACGTCTGTTATCGGCCGGGAAATACGGTGCGGGCGCGAGGATGTTTCGTTCGAATCAAACCTCGCGATACCCCTCAGGGATCTCCCGCCCCGTAGAACACCCGCAAGATTTCGAAGCCAACCGTGCCCTTGGGCAGGGTCACCTCGATGCAGTCCCCCTCTTGCTTGCCCAGCAGGGAGCGCCCGACCGGTGACTGGATGCTGATGCGGCCACGCGCCGGGTCGGATTCCTCTTTGTCGACCAGCCGGTACACTTTTTCGTTGCCATCGTCGTCTTCGACCGTGACCTGCGCGCCAAAGCGGATGTTTGCGTGGGCGGGCATCTCCCCGAGGTCGACCACGGTGACCTCGGAGATCTTCCGCCGAAGGTAGCGCAGGCGCGAGTCAATGGCCCGCAGCCGCTTCTTTCCATAGATATAGGCAGCGTTCTCGGAACGGTCGCCGAGCGATGCGGCCTCGTGGACCGAGTCCACAATCTCGGGCCGTTCCACGTGCCAGAGATGTTTGATCTCGCCTTCGATGGCTTGGTAGCCCTCTCGCGTCATGTACCGAGGCACTTGGCTCTCCCTCGCGCGTCGGAGCGCGAACATTCCACCTGTGTAATCGGGTGCTTTCGATTGGAAAAGGACGGGCGAGCGGACCCTCAGTCGCCGAGGAGTGCGGCCCGACCTCCCAACGGCCCTCATGTCACGGAATTTCAGAAAACATCCCGATTCTCCACGGACGCGGCCACTTGCACCCCATCCACAATACGTGGACAAGGCCACCGACTGAACGGTGGCACTCGACCGGAGTGCTCCTTGTCTCACATCGTCCCCGCCCCGACCGCATCGGTCTTCCGATGCGCCGCCCTCGCTTTCGCCCTGGCGACTGGTGCTGCACCAGCACTGGCTGGCACCCCAAACGCCCAGCAATTCAGCAGCGCCATCACCGACTTCGGTGTCGACCGCCACGAAGTCTCCACCGAACAAGCGGGCACCTGGGCCATCTCCATGAAGAGCTTGGGAGACGCGAACATGTTCGTGTCCACCGAGTCGAGCTTCCAGCCCCATGATGCAGTCTGCGGCGGAGATACCACCTGCACGGTCACCGTGGAAGCCGACCAAAGGCTCTATGTCTTTGTGCACGCGGCAGGCTCCGCGGAGTACGACATCATCGCGACACCCGCCACGGTCACCGCACGCCGCTGAGCGGTTCGAGGGGTTGTTCCGGCCCCACGTCGAGCGATGCAATAAGCCGGGTGCATGCACGCACCCGCCACCAGCGCCGCTCCGGCAGCCACCGCAAACACAGCCGACATGCGGCGTCTGTTCCTGCACTGGGCGGCACCCATCGGCGTGCTCACGGGTACTGTGGCGCTGCGGTGGTGGGTTCGGGCATCGCTCTCGCTGGGCGACATCCCCGGCCCCGGAGGCGTAAAGACCCTCGCAGCCATTGGTGTGGGGCACACGGGTCGCGACTGGACCACCTGGCTGGTTGCCGCAGCGATGCCTCTGGCAGGAGACGACCCCCTCCAGGCTGCGGCACTTGTGATGGTGGCTGCATCGGTGGCTGCGGTAGCCGGTGCGATGTTGGCCGGACAGGCGGTCGGCGGCCGGGCCGCGGCCCTCGCTGCAGGCTGCGTCGCGGCGACCTGGTCTCAAGTCATCCACCCCTCAGTGGTGATCGGCGCTGACGGCGTGGCCATGGGTGCCAGCTGGCTCGGCATCGGCCTGTTGTGGTGGGGCAGCCTGCGATGGCGCCGCTTGCCGGTGGTCTTCGTCGGAGTCGGGCTCCTCTACTACGCCCTGCTGGTGAAGGTGACAGCCGCACCGGTCGTGGCCCTGGCCGTACTCACTCCCTTGGTGGGCGGTCCGCCTGCACTCATGGGAGTCTCCATGGCCGTCGTCGCCGCCATGCTGTCGCAAGCGACCCTCTCGGGACCAGGCGCCACCGCGGTCGGGTTCACATGGCCCAGGGGCGCCGCCGAGCAGCTGCTGTCTGCCCATCCCGAGCGCTTTGTGTTCGGCATCCTCGGCCAGCTGGCGCTCGTGGGGGCGCTCCTGCCCGGTCGGCGCTGGCTCCTGCGGCTGGCACTCTTCGGAGCCCTGACCGTCACGCTCGACGTGGCCGCCCAGTCCGGTGGTGTCAAGGCACGACCGCGACACCTCGCCACCGGGGCCCTGGGCCTTGTGGTCTTGAGTGGCTGGGTCGCGGGTGCACTCCCCGCATTCGCCGAACGCCTCGTGACCTGGAAGCTGCCTGCTCGCATCCGTCCGATACTCCGCCCAGCGGCGGCCATTCCTGCACTCTTTTTGATGAACTTCCTGATGCAGGACACGCTCGGCTTCTTCCACGGCTGGGCGGCATTGCGCTCGGGCTACCTCGCCCAGAGTGCCTGCACGCTTCCCCATCCAAAGCGGTCCTGGACCCAGCTCTACCACGGGATTTCGCGGCACGGCTTCACCGACCACAGCGACCCTGGTGCCGACGTCTTGGTAGACATGGCCCGCAACGGACCGCCGGGAGGGGTCGCCACGGTCGTGCTCCGCGACAACCGAGAGTTCCACCTCCTCGCGGGTGCCACCCTCGGCAACACCAAGGCCACCGTCCTCGACCCTCGCAAGTGCTGCAAGAGTGGCGTGAGCGCCAGCTGTGCCCGCTCGGTGGTTCAGGCACTCGACCGGGCCGGTGCGCTCGTGATTCTTCCCACCGATGTGGGCCTGCAGCGGACCCCCCGGGTGAATCACCCCCACGACCGCTTTCGGGCACTTCTCCTGGCACAGATGAGTCCCATCGAAGACCGCACCCGGTGGTGGAAGGCCTGGCAGGGCACCGGCTCGGGCGGCGCTCTGCCCTGCACCAAGGGTGTGGGCCGCTGACCGGTCGCATCAATCTGCTGCCGTGTCGCGAACCCCGCGAGGCACCCCGCCACCTGCGGTGATACCGTGCGCGTCCGCTCAAGCGGTCCCAAGCCTGCCGATCACGCCGCGCCGCAGAGGATTCCCGAATGCACATCTCCACTCTCGCCTGGATGACCATCTCCTCGTGGCTCATCGCCCCCAGCGCACAGGCCGCCGACGCGATCTTCGACACGATGCAGGTCGAGATGGCACCCACCGGAGAACTGCTCGGCAGTGGACTCGACCCCTACAACCTCACTGTGGTCGTTCTCGGCACAGACGGTGCACCTGTCACCGGCATCATCGGCAAGGTGAAGGCCTCGACCGGGCAGACCGGAGAGGTGAGCGAGATTGGCCCCGGGCTGTACCGACTGCCCTGGACCCCCGAGCTCGTCGCGGAACCGGAGCAAGTGGAGATTCGCTTTCGCGGGAAGACCCTCGACAAGCAGAAGATCGATCAGATGTGGTCCCTCACGGTCAACCCGCCCTACGGGCATCGCGTCTCTATTGCGGTGGACCCACAGCAGCTCATCATCGGTCAGGACTCCCAAGCCAGCCTGTCGGTACAGCTTGCTGGCGGCGCAGCGGCGGTCCGTACGGGTGCCGACCTGATGTTCACCGTAAACTCCGGCACGATCGGCACGCCAGCGCCCCTCGGCGACGGCCGCTATGCCGCTCTGTACACGCCTCCTGAAGGTGGTGCAGCGCACCTCGCTCTCATCGGAGTGGCCGACCGACGGGAGCCGAGTCGTACCTACGGGCACCTCGCCATCCCGCTCGCCGTGAAGAGTGAGGTCGTCGCACCGTCGACCCGCGGCTGCAAGGTCATGCTCACCGTGGCCGGTCGGGAGTTCGGCCCCGAAACCACCGACAGTCGAGGCAAAGCAAGGGTCACGATCGTGACGCCTCCCGGAATCATCGAGGCGAAACAGACCAACCTGGAGTGCGATGCCGCAGGGGAATCCACGCTCGAGCTTTCGCCGAGCGAGATCACCCGCGTCCAGCTGATGCCTGTGCATGCGGGACTGCCCGGCGACGAGCGTCTGCAGGTACCGGTGCGTGCATTCGCAGTCACTCCCCAGGGCGAGCCCGATGGCGGAGCCGACCTCACCTTCAATGCAAGTCACGGCACCATCAGCAGCTTCCGGCACGAGGGCGGCGGTGTCTATGCGGCCGTCTACACCCCCCCGGTCCTCGCCGACGTGGTCGATGCCACAATCCAGGCTGTGCTCACCGAGGAGGGAGAGACCGAGGTCGCATCTGAGGTGGCGTTCAAGCTGGTACCCATTCGGCCCACCAGCCTCACCATGACCACCACGCCCGAGCGGCTCGCAAAAGACGACAAGTCCCTCACCGTACAAGTCGACGTCAAGGGGCCCGACGGAAGCGGACTCGCCGGGCGCGACATCGGACTCAGCCTGGCCGGCGCGAAGCAAGCTGGACCGGCCACCGACAACGGCGACGGCACCTACAGCATCGAGCTCACCACCACAGGCCGAGGTCCCGTCGAGATTATTGCGGCCGTAAAGGCCCCCGCGGCGGGCAATCCGGTCCGCGACATCACCGCCATCCCCACCCGCACCCGCCTACCGGTCGATGGCCTGTCTTCATCCACCATCACCATCCTCACCCTCGACGAATTCGGCTACCCGGTGGCCGACACGGATGTGGCGCTCTCGCTCAAGTCTGGCGACGGCCAGCTGCCCAAGACCGCCCGGACCGACGCTACGGGCATGACACAGGTCACCTACACCGCGAGCCGCACCCCGGGACTCGTTCACATCGAGCTCGAGAGCCAGAACGTGACGCGCGCGCTGGGGATCTTCCAGCTGCCGATGGATGCGCCCGACTTCACGCTCGACACCGGGCTCATGATGCCCACCGAGGCGCGCGCGACCGCCTACGAGCAGTGGTCCCCCATCGTCACCCGCACGGTGGTTCCGCGCGATCGGTGAGCCCTCGACAGCGCTGCCCCGACGCCGCCCGTACCGTTCAGTCGACCTTCCAAGAGGGAGCGCCACTCTGCTTGAGGGACTGATTGCGCGCCTGGGTCCAAGATGCGGCGAGGCGTACCGACGCGGCGATCAGCGCGCCATGCACCGCCCCACGATGCGGCCCGTCGTAGGGTGTGCCCGGCTCGATGCCCGAGACGGCCTCCAGCGCCAGGATGCGTTCTTGGAGCCGCCCGGCCTGGAGTCCCTCCTGCGGTGCGAGACCATCTGGCAACGGCATGGGCTCCACGAGACACCGATCCAACAGCACCAGTGGGGATGCGCACGCCAGCAGGGATGCCAAGACCATCCCGAAGCCTCGCACGGCCCCTTCGGGCATGCCAAAGGGCATCACGGCAGCCCGTCGCACCGCAAGACCTCCCAGCCAGCATGGGCCCCCGAACGCCTGCTGCGCCGAGACCGCAATGACCCGACCCGAAAGCTGTGTACCCCCTGGCGCCCGGGTCAGACACCCCGTCGCACCGGTCTGCGCCAACGCCTCGAGCTGTTGGCGCACACGGTCCGGGGTGCTGGTTTCTTCCCGATAGAACCAGACCGCAACCGGCGCTGTCGCCGCAGCCCACAGCGCCGCGTGACGCTCCGCCATCGTGGCATCTGCCGGCATCGCTACGGCCACATCTTGCAGACCAGCCACCCCCGCAGGCATCACCAGCTCCGCTCGAATTCCCACCTGGGCACGGGCCGATGCGACCGAGGCCGCATCCCCATCTACGAGAAGCGATACAAAGGGCACACTCATCGGCGCCCCCAGTGCAGCGACAGGCCCGCTCGGTCGAGCTGGCCTCGGTACCGTCTCCACTCCACCAGCGTGCCGGCCACCCGATGAATCGCCAGGCTTCGATAATGCTCCAACTGCGCCGGTGCTCTCACGGTGCCTGCCAACGTCTCGATGTCACGCAGGCGCTGCAGCTGGGCCGCCACCCTGTAGGCAGAGTCGGTCTCCCCAAAGGCGGCCGTGCTGCCTTCATAGTCGGCCACCGCAAGCGTGACCTGTTCGGCGTGACGCCTCCAGAACAGCAGCGGCTCCGGCACGTAGGCGAATCCACCCAACAACGCCCCGCGTAGAGGGATCACATGGTCCCCTCCCCGCGCCAGGAGGGTGTCGTCGAAGATCCCGAAAAACGACCAGATCTCTCGATCCATCAGGTACGAAGCACCGAGCATGGTCTCGTTCCAGCTTGTGGTGAGAAGCTCGTCGACAGGTACTATCCCAGCAGGCCGGTCCACCTTCACGAGCGCAGGCGCCCCCGACGGATCAGGCCCCATCAAGTACGCCGACGACACCACCTTGGCGCCGGTCTGGGCCCGCACAGCCATGAGCCGCTCAATCCGTCGCGGCACGGAAATGTCATCTCCGTAGGCGAACGCCACGACCTCGCCGGTGCTGCGACGAAGGGTATCGAACCCGTTGCCATACGGACCGAGGTTGCGCTCCTGCCGATGCACGGTCAGCGTGTGCGGTCCCCGATAGTCGGCCACCACCCGCTGCACCTCCCGCCACGTGTCGTCATCACTGGCATCGTCGCACAGCACAACCTCGAGGTTCGGCCAGGTCTGCGCCAGTGCAGACTGGAGTGCCGCGCCCACGTAGTGCTGTGCACGGTACGTGGGCATCAACAGCGATACGCGGGGAATCATCAGGCTCTCTTGCAGATGCCTCCGCTGTAACCGTCAACCACTCCATTCGCGGGAGTGATATGCAGCCACCCTCCCGGAGTCAGCCATCGAAGACGGCCCTCGCTACTCGCTACTCGCCCGCCACTACGAGTCCTGTCTCGCCGCGCATGGCGACACAGCGCGGGGCGTGGACTGGCCCAACGAAGTGGATGCCCGACTCCGATACGATGTCATGCTCGACATGATGCCCCCCGCTGGCCCCGAGCGCGTCACGCTCGCCGACCTCGGCTGCGGCGCGGGCCACATGCTCACCCACATGCGCGAGGCCGGCCTGTGGCCCCATGTGGGGTACCATGGCGTGGATCTCTCGCCTGTCTTCATCGCTCTATGCCGTGCCAAGTTCCCCGGCGTACCCTTCCTCGTCGCCGATGCCATCGCCACGCCTGAGTCGCTCCCGATGGTGGACTTCACCATTCTCAATGGTGTCTTCACCGTGAAGCGAGCGCTGGAATTTGAAGAGATGTGGGGTTTCGTCCGACAACTCCTGGTGGCCGCCTGGTCACGAACCCGCCACGCCCTCTCGTTCAACGTGATGTCCAAGCAGGTTGACTGGGAACGACAAGACCTCTTCCACCTCCCAATGGACCTCCTCGGCACCTTCCTGACGGCCGAGCTTTCCCGCCACTTTTGCATCCGCCACGACTACGGCCTCTACGAGTACACCTGCACTGTGTACCGGGCCCCTCGGAGATGACCGTGCCTACCGACCCCTCTCGCCCCAGCTTCGACTACGCCCACCGCGACCGGCGCCACTGGAGTGAGCTCGACCGACTGATTCAGTCCGAGGGAATCGGGACTGAAGACCTGCTCACCAACTGGCCTGCATACATCCGTCGACGCGACATGGTGCGCTTTTTGAGCCACTACGAGCTGTTCAAGAACATCATCGACCTCCCCGGCTGCATCGTCGAGCTCGGCGTCTACAAAGGCGCGAGCTTCTTCACCTGGACCAAGCTGCTCGAGACCTTCTGTCCGGGTGACCGCAGCCGGCGGGTGTATGGCTTCGACCACTTCGAAGGGCTCGTGGACTTCACCGACGAAGACGGAAAGGAAAACGAGCGCATCGACAAAGTGCACGGTGGCTGGAAGGCATCGGCCGACCATGCCCGCACGCTCGTGGAACTGCACAACGACGACAACCTGATCGCCGGCGTGACCCGATGCCAGCTCGTTGAAGGCAATGTGCTCGACACCATCCCCAAGTTCATCGAAGACCATCCCGGCCTGCGCATCGCCCTGCTTTATCTCGACATGGACCTCTACGAGCCCACACGCTTCGCGCTCGAGCACCTCTACCCTCTCGTGCTGGAAGGAGGGGTTGTGGCCTTCGACGAGTACGCACTGCCGCCATGGGAGGGCGAGACCCGTGCTGCCGACGAGCTCACGGCCACCCTCTCCCCGCGCCCTCGACTGCGCAAACATCCGTTCGCAGTCCACCCCACTGGGTGGTTCATCAAGGGAGAGTCCCGCTGAACGGCGGACTCCAACGCCCGCAGCCCTCCCCGCCCTGCCCGAATCCCGTGCGCACCGCAGGTTCGCCCCCGCCTCGGAGATCTCATGCCTAGCCCCATGACGCCCACCGTACGGCACATCCCGACCACCCCACTGGCCGCGATCCGATGCCCCGACCGTCCCCGGGCCCTGCACATGCAGTTCGTCACCCACGCCTGCATGAAGTTCAGTGGCCGCTTCGGCACCTTGCTGGTGGACCCTTGGTTCCTCAACGAGCCCATTGCCAACTACGTGTGCTGGAAGTTCCCCCGCGCGGTGATTCCTCCTGAAGAGGTCGTGCGTGATGTGGACTGGGTCTACATCACCCACTGCCACGAAGACCACTTCCACCTGCCCAGCATCGCCCTCTTCCCCAGAGACCAGGCCTTCTTGCTGCCCGAGTACGACCACCATCCGGGCCTTCGGGCACAGACGATGGAGCGGACGCTTCGCAAGATGGGCTTCTGGAACATCCGCAAGCTGCGATCCTGGGAGACCCTCGACCTCGGCGACGGTGCCCAGCTCACCATCGTACCCGCGGCACAAGCCCGGTACTACGAGTGGGAAAACAGTGGCATCGTGCTCGAATATGCCGGCACTACCATCATCGACATGAACGACAACATCACGGATGTTGCGCTCTGTGAAGAAATCCGGGAGCGGTTTCCCGGCGGCTTCGACCTGGGTCTCATCCAGGCAGCTGGTACCAGCATGTACCCCGGCTGCTTTCGCATGAGCCTTGAGGAAAAGCGCAGCGAGACCGCGAAACGACACGTGGCCATGGCCGATCAGCGCCGAATGGTGGAGCTGATCGGACCGCGGGCCATCGCTCCCATCGCGGGGGACTTCGCGTGGTTTGCGCCCCGCTACTTCCACAACAACTGGGCCAGCCGCGGCACGCCACTGCTATTTCAGCGCCTGCTGGAAGACTACCCAGACAAGGAGATGGACCTCTTCGTGTTCCATCCCTCCGACGAGTGGACCCTCGAAGGAGGGTTCGTGCAAAACCATCCCACGGTGGACTGGCAGGACTACCTGCCCATCATCGAGCGACAGGCCTCCCTCTTCGAGTCGAAGGTGGCACAGCTGGAGTCCTGGCTCGACACCGTCGAGACCACCGCGCTCGAGTCTCGAAGCCGTGCCTTCACCGACCGAGTGCAAAAGATGGTCACACGGGAGCTCATCGACTTCGCTGCGCGCTTCCGACAGGTGGTGGAGGGCCCAGATGCAGGCTTCTCCTTCGTGTTGAAGGCCGATCCGGAGCGCGGCTTCTCCATCGACTGGGACGATGATGGGGATGTGGACCAGACACTCTACGTGCCCCAGCGGGAGTGGGCCGCAGTGCTCGACGCGAAGATGCTCTGGACCGACATCCAATGGAACGGTGAGGCCAACCAGCACGTGGAGTATCGTTACGACATTGCGCGCTTTTGGTACTGGATCGAGTACTACATCGCCATCAACACCAAGCAGCCACAGGTCCTCATGGAGCCTGCGCTCTATCCCCAGGCCGACGCACTCGACCTCACAAAGGGCTTGACGCCCATGGAAGGCGAGTGGGACGACGTGTTCGCTGCCTACCGGCGCCCTGGCGAAGCCCGTTGAGTGCACCTGCGGTCACGATCATCGAGCTCGCGGATCGGGCGGACTGGAACCGGGCCGTTGTCCGCGGGCCGGCGCTTCCCACCCACCGGCATGCGGTCATCGCAGCCGCCGCTCAACCCCTGGGCGGCACAGCAAAGCTCTGGTGCTGGCACTCTCCTCGCGGCGCGGCCACGTGCGCGGTCATCACCCGGCCCGTTCCCGGAGGGGGCTTCGACCTCGTGACCCCCATCGGATTCTCGGGCCTCGCACACACAGGCGACCCCTCCGGGCTCGCTGCAGCCTGGACCGCATCATGGCGGGCCGAAGGTGCCGTGGCCGCCTACCTGCAGCTGCACCCCTTCCAATCCTCTGAGGCGTGGAAAGTCATCTGGGCAGACATCGCGCCCGGGCTGAGCACCGGCCCCATCACCTATGTGTGGGACCTCGCGCCGGAGCTCGACACACTCGAGGGTGACCTCGCCCGCGACCACAAGCTGCGCCTGCGCAAGTGGTGGAAGACCAATACCGAGACGGTCACCGATCACGAACACCTCGCTGAGCGCTTCGCCGAGCTCTACACGGCCTTTGCACAGCGAAAAGACGTGGGGTCTGCCTATCGAATGCACCACGCTGTGCTTCACTCGGTCGCGGCAGACAAAGGCGTCTTGGCGGTGGGCGCCCGCACACCCAACGCTCCGATCTCTGCCGTTTCCTTGTTCCCACACGCCGGAGACCGCGCCGACTACTACCTCAACGGCGCCTCGCCCGAGGGGCGGCACCATGCCCGTGGTCTCGTCTGGACCGCCATGACGATGCTGCGGGCCCGTGGTGTCCGATGGCTCAACCTGGGCGGAGGGGTGCGAGCGGGTGACTCCCTCGACAGCTTCAAGCGGCGCTTCGGAGCCCGCGCCGTGCAAACCCAGGTTCTTCGCCACATTATCGACCCCGTTGCCTATGCTCGTGCCTGTGCGCACCGCGGGGTCGACCCCTCCGATGCCACTGGCTACTTCCCCGCCTACCGAGCACCGTGACCATGCCCAAGCTCCCGCGCTATGCCCACATCGGCGCCCCCAAAGCGGCCTCCAAGGCCCTTCAAAACCACCTCTTCAACGCCCATCCTCAGCTCGGACACGTTGGACTGGGCGTGGGCGGCCCAGTGGGCTGGGCCACACCCGAGCTTTGCCGTCGACTCGAGACGGACCTCCGGTGCATGAAACCGCTCTTGTACGACCCGAAGCCTGTCTCCGCCGCATGGTCTGCCGCGCTCGACAGCGTGCGCACGCCCCAAACCAAGCGGGTGGGCCTGTCGTACGAAAACCTCACCATCACACTGCCTCTCGATGTGGACGTCACGGAAAAGGCCCGCCGCATGAAGGCCTTGCTGGGTGAGACCACGAAGGTGGTCTACGTGGTGCGGGAGCAGCGCGATCTGCTTCGCTCCGGCTACGCTGAGCTCTTGCTCAATGGCCTCGCCGTCGACTTCCAGACCTTCATCGACAACCAGCTCCGGGCCCATGTTCGAAGCTGGATCTCGGACCTCCGATACGGCGCCCAGCTCGACCTCTGGCAGCGCACATTCGGCTCCGAAAACCTTCTGGTCGTGTTCCAAGAGGAATTGGTCAGCCAGCCCGCACAGGAGCTCAATCGAATCCAGCGATTCCTCGACGTGCAGCCCACGGTACACACCCTCCCCCGAGAGCATGAAGGGCTGAGCCCACTCCAACTGGCCGTTTTGCTGCACATGAACCAGCGCATGCGGCATGACTTCTCGGATGCGCACGGCAGTCTCATCCAAGGCGATCGACTGGCGGCGCACCTCGACGCAACCTGGCCAGAGCTTCCGCCCCTCGACCGGCTCTCGAACGCCGTACTGGGACGGGCCGCAGCCAGAGCCGCACGCGCCATCGACCACCTGCCCGGTGTGCCGCCGCTCGAGCGCACCTACCGCCCAGACCAACAACAGATGCTCGGTCGGCTGTATGCAGAGGACAACGCGATGCTTTCGGCCCGACTCGGCCGGGCGCTCCCCGATGGCTACATCACCAACGACTGAGTCGAGGCCCGCCTGTACCGATCCCGACCCGCGAAGCCCAGCGTCACCCACCCCACGTCGCTCGAGCGGTTCGCCGATCTTCCCGCCGAAACCGCATTCAAGCGGACGGCTCGAATGCGGCCCAATTTCGGGCCCAAACCATGTACAGACCCGGTTCAATAAAATGCCCGTAGATCGCCGTACCGACGTCCATCGAGAGCCACCCCGAGCAGGTCAAAGTGGCAAAAAACCGGCTGCCAGCCACTTGTAAAGCATCATGCAAATCACGTGAAGATGGCCTGAATGGCACACAAAGGCGCTTCGAGGGGTTATTTTGCATTCCGTATGGCACACGGATTCCGACCCATCATCGGGTTGATCCCAATCCCCATACAGAAAGTGTTCAAGCCATCTCGTTTTTGACCGAGCCGCGCCCTGCTTCCTCTCCCCACACCGAGGCCTCCTGATGCTCGAACAGCAAATGACCGCATTCGCCCTGCTGGGCGCCGAATGGGTTCTGTGGGTACTTGTTGCCCTCTCGGTCCTGTGCATCGCCGTCGCCGTCGAGCGCTTGATCTACAATCGGATGAACGCCACGCCCGCCGGCCCATTTCGCGGTGCACTCCAGCAATACGTGGATGGCGGTCCGGCCGCCAATCTCGACGACAGCCTCAAGGAGATGAACGGCGTGGAGGCGCGCATCATCCACGCTGGAATCGAAGCGGGACGCCGCGGCGGTGCCGAGTCGGCAGAGGAAGCCATCTTCGGCGCGATGGCCATTGAAAAGGTCAAGCTCGATCGACGCCTCATCGTGCTCGGCACGGTGGGTTCCAATGCTCCCTTCATCGGGCTCTTCGGGACCGTTCTCGGCATCATCCAGGCCTTCCACGAGCTCGCACTCGACAGCGATGATGGAGCCAATGCCGTCATGGCAGGCATTTCCGAAGCACTGGTCGCCACCGCGGTCGGCCTGCTCGTCGCCATCCCTGCAGTGGTTCTCTACAACTGGTTCCAGCGGCGCAACAAGGAGCTGTTGGCGCGGGTCACCAGCCTCTCGCACATGCTTCTCTCCCGACTCAAAGACGACCCCAAAGCCGCAGCAGCCGTTGCGGGGGAGCACTGAGCCATGGGTTCGCGCCTCGGCGGTGAAGACGACGACGCCATTACCGACATCAACATCACTCCCTTCGTCGACATCATCCTGGTGGTGCTCATCATCTTCATGGTGACCACCACCACCATCGTGGAGCGCTCGATCAAGGTCGAGCTTCCCGACGCAGCCACGGGTGAGGCTGTGAGCAAGGATGTCTCTGTGGCCATTCAGATGCTGGCGGACCGAACGCTCACCCTCGATGGCGCTGCCATCACCTGGGAAGCCCTCCGCAGCTACATTCGCAGCGAGCGGTCCAAGACCAAAGCCGACGGCGCGGAGCTCATTTGCCTGATTGGTGCCGACAAGAACGTGCCACACGGAGAAGTGGTCAAGATCATCGACCTTGTGCGCCAAGAGGGCGTCACCAAGTTTGCGATCAACATCCAACCGGTGCCCCGTCCCGACGCAGCACCGCCTGAGCCGTCTCTGTGAGCAAGCTCGACTTCGGCACCTCGGAGCCCCGGCAAGCGTGGACCTCGCGCGCGGGCATCCTTGCGAGCATCCTGCTTCACGTGCTGCTTGCGTGGCTCGTGTACCAGAATCCTGAAGCAGTCGAAAAAGTAGAGCAGTGGGTGGAACTGACGGTCTTGGCTCCGCCACCGCCACCCGAGCCGCCACCGCCACCGCCAGAAGTGCCCAAGCCAAAGAAAAAGAAGAAGAAGCCCAAAAAAGTTCGTGCCGACCAGACCGTGGAGAAGCCTCCGCCAGAGGCCGACGCGGGCGAAGTCCAGGACGAAAAGCCCGTTCGCCGCATCCAGGGGCTCAGCGCCACCAGCTTCGGCACGGGTGGGACCTCTGGCTTCAGTGTGCGCGCAGGCACGAGCCTCGGGGTGGCAGCAACCGACGAAACCATGAGCCTCGATGAAGCCGCGAGTGCGGTCGCCTACGGCGCAGTGGCCGAGCGCCCGAAGTGTCGCAAGCCCAGCACGAGAGCCCCCGAGTCGGTGGTCGACGACGAGCTCGAAGGAACCGTCGAAGTGCTCTTCGACGTCAAGTCCGACGGCTCAGTGGTCAATGTTCGCATTCTCAAAGGCATTCGTGCAGATGTCGACCGGAACTGCATCCGTGCCTGGTCCAACGTGCAGTGCAAGCCTGGGCGTCTGCTCGACAACTCTCCCGTAATGGTCACTGACATGCGCTACCTCTGCACCTACAAGGGCATCGACTGACCCGGAGCTCCCATGAACCCAACGCACACATTGCTGTGGGCTCTACTCCAAGGGGCCCCCATCCAGACGGCCCATGCGCAGGATGCCGCGGAGACTGCCGAAGACACCGAGGCCGATCCGCTGCCGCTCGTGGTGCCTCCAGAGCTGGTGGACTTTGTGCAAGCGCCCTACCCCCCGGAGGCCGAAGCGGCCGGGGTTGAGGGGTCGGTCGGCCTGCTCGTCGAAATTGACGAGACCGGAGCCGTGTCGAAGGTCGAAGTCTTGCGCCCCGCTGGAAATGGCTTCGATGAAGCGGCGGTCGAGGCGGCCCGTCAGTTCCAGTTCACGCCCGCGGCCACTGCAGAAGGTCCGGTCCCGGTACAGGTCGAATTCGACTACGGCTTTGTGCTGGAAGCCGATCCCGAGACCGCAGTTCCCCCGCCGGCCACGGAGGCCGAAGCCGACCTGCCCGTTCGGCTCACCGGCACCCTCAAAGAGATGGGCACCCGGATTCCGCTGGGCAACTTCACGGTCACTGCAACCGCCGCCGACGGCACCACCGCTTCGGCCGACACCGACGCCAATGGTCGCTTCGCGCTGCGGGGTCTGTCGCCCGGCAAGGCCAAGCTGAAGTTCGCCGCGCCGGGCTACCGCGATTCCACGGCCGATGTGGAGATCGAGTCCGATGAAGTGGTCGACTTCACGATGTGGGCAAAGAACCTTAGCTACCGCGACAACGAAGTGGTCATCGTCTACAAGCGCCAGCGCGAGCCGGAGATCACGCGGCGCACGCTGTCGGTCGAAGAGATCAAGCGGGTCCCCGGCACCTTTGGCGACCCCGTGCGGGTGATCCAGAACCTGCCAGGCGCCGCGCGGGGTCCGTTCGGCACCGGTCTCTTGGTGATTCGGGGGGCCAATCCTGAAGACTCGAACGTGTATGTGGATGGGATCGAGGTGCCGCTCATCTACCACTTGGGTGGATACCGCTCCGTTCTCAACGCTGACATGATCTCCAGCGTGGACTACCTGCCCGGTGGCTACCAGGTTCGCTACGGCCAGAGCACGGGCGGGGTGATCGATGTGCGCACAAGCGACGAATACCCGGACCGCACCGAAGTCACTTGGCGCACAGACTTCCTCGACAGTGGCTTCCATGTGGCCACCAAGCTCGGCAAGGAAGACAACATCGGCTTCCGAGCCGCTGCACGACGCTCATACATCGACGTCTTCATCCCGCTCTTCGCTCCCGACAACGGCTTCTTCATCAAGCCGCGCTGGTATGACTACCAGACCAAGTTCTCCACGCTGAAGAAGGGCCGCACGCGGCTGACCGGATTCATCTTCGGCTTCCAGGACCTGCTCTTCCTGCAGACGCCCGACGACTTCGCACAGGGCGAAGATCAAGACACCCAGGGCGATCTAAGCGCCACATACCAGACGCACCGCATGATGCTGCGACTGGACCACAAGTTCAACGAAACCCTCTCCCTGATGATCCAGCCCACCATGGGCATCGACACCATCGGTGTGGGGCTGGGGTCTTCCTTCGCGCTGAACAACGACTTCACCGTGTTCACCAACCGGGCAGAGCTCACGTGGACATTCCATGAAACGGCCACGGCCATCTTCGGCATGGACTCGACCGCGACCCGGTATGTCATCGACTTCACTGTGCCCTTTGTCCCCACCGCCGATGGCGGCGACCCGACCAGTGAGCGAGAGGACTTCAGCACCACCATCAAAGGCTGGTTCCTCACGCCAGACCCCTTCATCGACCTTCGCTGGCGCCCCATCAACGGCACCGACAAGCTGCTGGTGAACCCCGGCATCCGCCTCAACACCTTCCGCGTGCAAAACAGCCCGCTGCTTCTCGGCCCCGATCCGCGGCTCGCCGTGCGGTACCAGATCACCGAGACCACCGCGATGAAGGGCGGAACGGGACTCTACCAGCAGCCGCCCCAAGGCCAGGAGTTCGGGCTCGATGAAGACAACCTCACGGTGAACCTTGAGCGTTCATGGGCCAGCGAGGTGGGCTTCGAGCAGAAGTTCGGCCAGGCGGGCTCGGTGGACTGGACCGGGTTCTACAAGCGGCTCGACCGGTTGATCGTGACGAACCCGGACTTCGCCGATGAAGACGACGACCCGTTCTATGTCAATGAAGGGGTCGGGCAAATCTACGGGATGGAGTTCATGGCCCGTCGCGCGCTCGTAGACCGGTGGTTCGGCTGGGTGAGCTACACCCTGTCGAAGTCGGAGCGCAACGACTACCCCACCCGCACAGCCGACGAAGGAGATGTCTGGTACAACTACGACTTCGACCAGACACATATTCTCACGGTTCTCGGCGGCTATCGACTGCCGTTCGACTTCGAGTTTTCGGGTCGCTTCCAGTACGTGACGGGCAACCCGTACACGCCCTTCGCGGGCGGCATCTTCGACATGGACAGCCGGCAGTACATCCTCTTCCCCGAAGCGGATCGCAACACCGGCCGCCTGCCGCCCTACCAGGCCCTCGACCTTCGGGTGGACAAGCTGTTCACGTTCAAGAGCTGGCAGCTCGAGCTCTTCGCCGACTTCCTCAACGTCTACCGCGGCGAAAACCCCGAGCAGCTCCAGTACAACTACGACGGCACCGACTTCGAATACGTCTCGGGGCTTCCGTTCATCCCCTCCCTCGGCTTCCAGGTCGACATCACTTTCTGAGGCGGTCCCATGCGCCCTCTACGCTCGATAGTGCTTGCAGCCGGCCTCGGTATCCCAGCCGCGGGCTGTGGTGGCAGCGACCTGGCCCAGGAATGGCAGCTCGACCGCCTCCGGGTGCTGGCGGTGCGCGCCACACCGGCCGAGCCGCGTCCTGGCGATACCGTCACCTTCGAGCGCTTGCTGTACGTACCACCCGAAACCACCCTCGAGACGGTCACCTGGTTCGGCTGCCTGCCCGACGGTTCCATCGGCTTCGGCTGTGAATTCGACCCATCCATTCTCGACGCGTTCGCCGACCTCGACTTCGCCTCTGCCACGCCTGAGGAGCTCGCTGAGCTCTTCGCAGCACTCGAAGCGGCTGGCTTCATCGGCGCAGAGCCCGGCTTTGCTCCCACATGGCAAGCCCCTGAAGACGCCCTTGAAGGTCTCTCCGACAGCCAGCGCCAAGAAGGGCGCAACGCCATCGTGAACATCACGGCCGTGCCCTCCGAGAATGCCGCCGACGACACCGAGCTTGCCCTCAAGCGAGTGCCTGTCAGCGAAAACGACACGCCGAACACCAACCCCAACGTGCTCGGGATCGAGGTCGAGGGCAAGGGCTTCTTGGGCGGTAGCGGAACGGAAGAAGACCCCTACCTCTTGGAGCCTCGCGCTGAGGTGCAGCTGAGTCCCACCCTCGCCGACGATGCGATCGAAGAGTACACCTACATCACCACCACTGGCGCCATTGAAGCCAGGACCGAAGTGCCCTACTGGTCTTGGTACACCGATGGTGGGCAGTTCGCGCAGAACATCTCGCTGCCGCCCTACAACTACGCCACCTACACCGCACCAGACGCCTCCGGCTGGACCGGCTTGATCGCTGTGGTGATGCGAGACCGACGAGGCGGCATGGG
>CAJWOS010000024.1 GCA_913044235.1 uncultured Pseudomonadota bacterium | reverse complement strand
AGCTTCGTCATCACCGGTCAGTACGACCAGCTGAAGAAGACCAAGGTCCTCTACGTCATCTCCAAGACCGACAAGCTGTTCGACCTCACCGACTGCGCCGCCCACGCCCTCGCCATGCGCAAGGCGGGCGTCGACCTCACCTATGTGGAGATGCCGTCGGACAAGGGGCACATGGCCAGCCACGCCGACGCGGCGATGTGGGCGCCGATCCTGGGCGCCTTCATCACGAGCCTGGCATGAACGAAGCGGCGTTCGCCCCGCAGGACGCCGCCGCGCTGCTGCGCTGCTTGTTCGCACGAGCCTTGGCACAAACGCGTCGCGCCGACAGTGCGTCGATGGCGGAAGCCCTCGGGGCCGCGGGCTATGCCACGGGGATGAGCGGGAAGTGGCACGTGACCCACAATCTCGGAACCCCTCGGGAGAGGATCGAACCGGAGGAACGCACGAACTGGCCCCTGGATCGCGGGTTCGAATCCTTCTACGGCACGGTCCACGGAGCGGGAAGCTTCTTCGACCCCGTCACCCTCGCCGAAGGGGAAATGGATGTGGATGTGGTCGGCGTGGAGATCATTCCCGGTACAGCCGAAGAAGCTTGGTGGCTGGAGCGAACGTTCAGCGGCGTGGAGACCCGCATGCTGGTCACGGGCAGTGGCGAGGTGCTCCGCGAAGAGTCGGCCCTCGGACTCCAGTCGGTGCGAATGTCGCGAGAAGAGGCCCAGGATGTGCCCACCACCGACGGTCCGGTGGACTTGATCGCCCAGACCGCTGTCCGGGTGGAAGGCGCCATTCCCAACGCCCGGCAGACCACACGCCTGACGCTCGAGCTCCGAGGGGCTGCGGGGTCGCGCGTGCCAGCCTTTCCACCGTTCCAGGTCCGAGCCGAAGACCAGGTCACACTCCGAAAGCCGACCGTGAATGAGCTGCGCGCAGGGACGGCCATCTCCGTCGATCTTGATGCGCACCCCGAGATGGAAGCGTGGGTCACCCACACCCCCACGATCGCCTCGGCTCATCCCGAGATGATGACCAAAGCAGCCGAGCTGGTGGCCAGCGCCCCGGATCGGCTCACGGCGGTCCAAGAGATCGCCCAGTTCGTCGACACCTACGTGGAGGATGTACCGGTCGTGGGGGTGCCAAACGGCTTGGACGTCCTGCGTCGGGGACAAGGCGACTGCAACGAACACACCGCACTGTTCGTCTCGCTCGCCCGCGCCGTGAAGATTCCTGCACGCATCGCAGCCGGGGTGGTCTACAGCGACCGTGTGCCAGGCACTGCAGGCATGGGCGCGTTTTACTACCACGCGTGGCCCGAGGTCCAGATGGCCCCAAGCGAGCCTTGGATCGCCATCGATCCGACCTTCGGCCAGTTCCCCGCAGACGCCACGCACGTCAAGCTCGTGCAGGGCGACCTCGACCGACAAATCGAGATCATGTCCTACATGGGCCGACTCGGATTCAAGATCGTGTCGAGCGGCACGGGCACCAACGAACCATGAACGGCCGCGTGGTAGGTTCCCCTCCCCACTGACGGGCCCTCTGGAGCACCCATGATTCGCATGGCAGGCGTCGAGAAGCGCTATGGAACCTTTCAGGCGCTCCATCCCCTGGACCTCGAAGTGCGCTCCGGAGAGGTGTTCGGGTTTCTGGGCCCCAACGGAGCGGGAAAGACCACCACCATTCGCATGTTGTCCGGGGTGCTGATTCCCACGCGCGGAACCATCCACATCGACGACATCGACATCGTGGAGCAGCCCGTACAGAGCCGCCGCCGAGTCGGCTACATCCCCGACCGCCCTTACCTTTACGACAAGCTCACCGCGCGCGAGTTTCTGTCCTTTGTAGGGGGCATCTACGGCCTCAAGCCAAGTCACATTCGCACCCGCGGCGACCACTTGCTCGAAGAGCATGGACTGCTCGACCGTGCCGACGAGCTCGTCGAAGCCTACTCCCATGGGATGAAGCAGCGCCTTGTGCTTTCCGCCGCCTTGCTCCACGAGCCTCGACTGTTGATCGTCGACGAGCCCATGGTGGGCCTCGATCCCCACGGCGCACGCCGCATCAAGGACCGCTTTCGCGAAGTGGCAGACTCCGGACGCACGGTGTTCCTTTCTACCCACAGTCTCGACACCGCCCAAGAAGTCTGTGACCGCGTGGGGATCCTGTTCAAGGGTCGACTGGTGGCACTCGGCCCGGTCGACGAGCTGCTCGCCGATCGCGGCAGCACCGACCTCGAAGAGGTCTTTATGACCATCACCGAAGAAGAGTCCAATACCGCCAACAGCGGCCGCTGACCGACCCCTCCATTCGTGCGAGCGCGTGCCCCCCAACAACATGGATGCCGCGCAAGCAGCATGGCCGTCAGACCGAAATCACAGGCACCGTCATTCGA
Source organism: uncultured Pseudomonadota bacterium (assembly GCA_913044235.1). GTDB lineage: Bacteria > Myxococcota_A > UBA796 > UBA796 > UBA2385 > CAJWOS01. Next base: position 22,924 of record CAJWOS010000024.1, on the reverse strand, counting down.
TGGAAGGTCTCCCCGTCCGGCTCGACTTGAGCATTCGCCTCGCGCAGATACCGCTGCACGTGGGGGTCAGCCTGCACCAACCCCGTCCAGCGCGCAGTCAAGGGCGGAGCGTTGTAGACGGCCCGCGCCGCCGCGGCCACGGTGGCCCCGAGGCAGTCCAGCCCTGCCGCATCTGTGTGTTCGGTGAGGATGGGACCGCGCGCAATCCCGAGCCGAAGCTGGGGCTCGCCTGGAAGACCACGAAGGGGGCTGTGCAGGAGCTCATCACAGGCCCGCACCGCGTGTTCGGGTCGGGAAAACAAGGCCAACAGTCCATCCCCGAGCGTCTTGACCCGCACACCACCACAATCTTGAACACATGCCTCCACCGCGTCGAGCCGACTGCGGATGTGTTGCACTGCCATGCGGTCGCCAAACCGTGCGAACAGCTTGGTCGAGTCGGTGAAGTCGGTGAAGAGTACCGTGGCATCCCCCACATCCAGCACCACATCCGGAGCGGGAGCCTGCCCGCCCAGCCGCGTCCGAAACCGTGGGCGGGTGAGCATGGCGAACGCCGACAGATGCTGGATGGAGTCGGCTGGGCGAACCAGCCGTATGAAGTGCCGCCGGCGTGTGGGATTGGCCAAGACGAGAGTTCCCTGCCCCAGGTGGACCGTGCCCATGCCCGGCGACCACCGCGCGGCGGATGGTCCATCTGCAGTCACCACGAGCGCCCCGTCGAGTGCCTCTGCCCCCGCTCCCGCCACGAGCGCGTATACACCAGGGTTGAGCGCAAGCGGAAGCTCGACGGTCTCGTCGGGCCCCAGCAGGGCGCCGGCCTCTACCTCAGGCCAGGCCGCCGCCAGCGACGGGCAGGTGACCTCGCGCACACCGAGCCACGACGACGCCTCGAGAACCACCTCGGTGTTTCTTGCGAGGTCGACGGTTTGCGTGGAGCCGCAAGCCGGACAGCGCACCCTCTCCGTCAGCCCTGCGAGCGACGCCGTGCGGCAGACCTCTGCACGACACCGCGAACACATGACCGCCCAGCGCATTTCGAGCACGCCGGTTGCAGCAGCCTCCACGATGTCGTCCAGGACTTCCCCCGAGCCTTCACCCGTGTCGGCTTCCCAGCCTTGTACAAGCTCAAGAGGACGCAAGTCGCGCAGCGCCCTCGGCGAAGCCCGACGCATCCACGACTCCACGCGCGCACGCAAGGCTGGTCGAGCACTGCGCTCCGCCCACCGCACCAGCGCCGCCGACGTGGTCATGTCGAGCGAGCGCCTCGAAGGACGAGCCGTCTCAATCGAAGTGGCGGCCCTCTCGAGCTCTCGCATCCACCCTTTCCGTACCCCCAGGGTGTACAGGCGTAAGGAACCGGTGAATCCACGGAGCTTGGGCACCACCGTGAGTGCCACATCGGCGCGGAACCCCACTCCGGTCGGCACGAGCGACGCTTCGTACTGGATCGAGCGCAACAACGGTCCCTCGACCCGCCGAACAAACCGAAGAAAAGCGCCCTTCACCCAGCAGAGCGATGCCTCCTCGAACGCGTGACGCAGACCGGCCGGGCCCAGCATGATTCCACTCGGCAAGGTCTCCCCGTCCGCATCCTCGACCCATCGCGACAGAATGGGCGGCGCACCCGCGAGACTCAACAACACATCGGTCTCGGAGATGGATGCCCATGCACTCCGAGCGTCGGTGACCGGACCTTGGACCGAGACGTGCACGGCGCCCTACTCCTCCACTTCTTCTTCAGTCGACACACCGTTGTGGTCGATTTTTTCGCCGTTTATCCGCCGCTCCAAGATGTCGCGCTTCGTGCGATCGTGGAGGTCGTTGACGAAGCGCATCGAGGTGAGCGCTTCCGCCTTCTGCCCCACCACTCCAAACAAGAACCACTCACCATCGTCCCACTGGACCGTGAAGCTGCGCAGCTTTCCCGATCGCTTGTGCTTCATCATCACGTGGTAGAGCGTGGCGTCGGCCTTGTCGGCTACGATGCGGTCAATGTCGTCGGGCTTGCGGAGGGTGTACTCCAGCCAGGGCGTGCCGTCTCGACTGCGTGACTCCAGAAATGCAGGCCCCACACTCACCAGCTCCGCGAGCGAGCAAGCCTCCCACATGGGTGACTCAAACACGTTCACGCAGCGAGTCAGATCGCGCGCGGCCGCAAAGTCGGCTTCATGCAGGGCATCGTCGAAGGCGGTCATCATCGCCATGATCTTCTGTCGGGTGGGCGCCTTCTTCGCGGCCTTCATTGGCCGGCCGTCTCCCTTGCGCTCGACATCACCCGGGAGAGTGGGCGAACACCCCCCTCGGTTCAGAGAGAGGTCGCCGAGAATCTCTGGCGCACCTTCATCCTTCAGCTTCACCCCGACCTGCAGGTGCTTGTGTTTGCGCTGCAAGCACTCGAACCAGGGGGACGGATCGGTCACCGCTACATCGAGGTCGACAACCCAATACTCCCCATTGAAGGCCACATTGGTCACCGATGCCTTGGGATCGGTTCCCATCACTACGCAGACTCCCCGCTCACTGGTGCCCGTGATCCAACGCTGGCTCGCATAGGTGGGTGAGATGCGAGGCGGACTCCCAGCGGGTCGGTCACGGGGATCGTCGTTGAACGCGAGGTGCTTTTCTTCCAGGCAGATGGGCTCAAACATGCCCGCTTCGAGCCAGACGTTTCGGCCCCCAAGCTCCACACTCGATCGCCCCGCTGGATTGGCCTCGGCAAATGCAGCCTCCACCGCGGCTTGCGGTACGGCCGGATCGGTGGTGATCTCCTCGCAGGCGGCAAGCGAGACCACACTCGCACCGAGCATGAAGACCGCCCGAATGCGACGGAAAAGGCTCAGAGTAAAAGCAGACAAGGCATCCTCCACGGATGGGGCTCCGGCACCGGCCGGTCGCCGACGCTACCACACCCATGCCTTGCCGACTTCGACGACGCTGAGACGATACAGGGGCGTCCAGGAGGCAACATGGCCGACTCTGTCCCGCCCCCCTCGTCTGACATCGTCCCCAACTACTGGGACTATCTCGCCCTGGATCGCCTCCTGTGCCTGCAAAACGGTGTGGATGCAGACGACCGAGATCTCGTCTCGGACGAGCTGCTCTTCATCATCGTGCACCAGACCTACGAGCTCTGGTTCAAGATGATCCTCCGAGAGCTCCGCGAGGCGGTCTCGCTGGTGGGCTCCGGCCCGCTCAAGGAAGCCAAGGTTCCCTACGTAGTGCACCATCTGCGGCGGGTCGGTCAAATCCTCCGGTTGGCGGTCGAACAGTTCCACATCGTGGAGACGCTCACCCCGCAGGACTTTCTGGGATTTCGCGAGAAGCTCACGCCTGCAAGCGGGTTCCAGAGCTTCCAAATGCGCGAGCTCGAGATCATTCTCGGACTGCAGGCCTCCCAGCGCGAGACCTACGGAAAGACCGACGCGCTCGAACACATTCGCGAGCTGGCCGCCAAGTCACCGGCAGGGGCGCTCGCTTGGGAACGGCTCTCGAATGCCCAAGCGGCGGCCGCACGGGGCGGCACGATTCGCGATGTGCTCTACGAGTGGCTCTACCGCGCGCCCATCGATGGTTCATTCCCGGACTCCGCCCACGATGAAACCGTCGTCGCTGCCTTTCTCGCTCGCTATGAAGCCGCACTGAAAGCACACCACAAGCGACAGATTGACCGGCTCGTCAGCACCGGCCTGACCGCAGCAAAAGAGGTTGAAAAGCGCTTCGAAAAGTCGTTCCTACAAGCAAAACGGTTCCTCGCAGCGGAAGACCTCACGGCGGAGTCCTTTCCGGAGGGCACCGATCTGGAAGCCGAGCGGGCGCGTAGACGTCGCTCCCGTGCCGGCCTGCTGTACATCGAGAGCAACCGTGACCTACCGCTGCTGGCGTTTCCGCGACTGCTGATCGACACGATCGTGGAGGTCGAAGAACAGCTGGTGCTCTTTCGCACCCGTCATGCACGCATGGTCGAGCGTGTCATCGGCCGTCGTGTGGGAACCGGAGGCTCGAGCGGGGTGGACTACCTCGACCGCACCACGCGCCATCGTATCTTCGGCGACCTCTGGAGCGTGCGCACGCTCCTGCTCCCCAAGGAACTGGTTCCTCCCGTCGCGGATCCCCAGCGCTACGACTTCGTCGGGTTCCAGCCATGAGCGCTCCCGGACCCCTCGCCGAGCTTCGCGCGACGATTCCCCAACAAGGTCGACTGGAGGCCATCTATACGGCCCCAAAGCGGCGGGCTCCCCTCGCCTCGCATACCGCGGACCGGCTCGAGGTCGGCACTGGGCTCGCAACCGACCACCACAGCAAGCGTCGTCCAGGCGGCAAGCGCCAGGTCTCCCTCATCCAGGCTGAGCACCTTCCCGCAATCGCCGCACTCTCCGGACATGATCACATCGACCCCGCCCTCCTTCGAAGGAACCTCGTCGTGTCTGGGATCCCCTTGACCGCCTTGCGCGGCCGACGGTTCACCATCGGCGAAGCCCTCTTGGAGGGCACTGTGTTGTGCCATCCATGCTCACGGATGGAGACACTGCTCGGTCCCGGTGGGTACAACGCCATGCGCGGCATGGGGGGCCTGTGCGCTCGAGTCCTGCATGCGGGCAGCATCGCACCGGGCGACCCCATCTGTGCCCTGCCCGATGTTCCCAGCGTTCACGGAAGTGCACCCGTGCACATGGACGACGATGTAGACGAATAGTCTTCGGTTCAAGGCTGGCTGACCACCACCCAGGGGGGCGCGGGTTGCAAAGACCCGAGCAACCTACGCCGAAAACCCCCAATTGTTGTCAATGCCAGCTATGCTCGCGACTTGCCGCAACCGTACGCGAAGGCGTGCCGCTCGAGAGGTATCCATGAAGCCATCTCTTCCTTCACACACTCGGCCGCATGCGATTCCGGCTGCCGCATTGTGGGCACTCCTTCTCGCGCCAGCCGTGGCTTGCGATCCCGAAGACTCGGACGGCAAGAAGAACCAGACGGAAGGCGAAGGCTCCGGGTCGGACACAGCATCCGATACCGCTACCGATCCGCTCCCCACGTTTCCCGAGGAAGTACTCGGTGTGCCAAACCTCGACGACGACGACGAGGATGGTGAACCGGACTGGGACAACGCGACCGGTTCCGACGCCGAGCAGGTGCCCATCGTCATCGACGCGGCCCTTTGGGATTCGCTCGATGCCGAAGCCAGCATCGCGGTCACCTTCGAAGGCGACCTCGACCTCATTCGGGTGTGGAATGGCGACTCCCTGATGCTCGATCAGGGCACCACCACCGTCACATTCGCCAATGGTGATGACCTCTCGGCCCTCTCGGTCGAGTTTGCGGCCCCGATGGCGTCCGGTCAGCTGGTCTTCGAGGCGAGCTCCGGCGAGTCCTGGGTCACTCTCTTGCAGGCAGCGCCACTGATCCTGAACCACCACCTGCAGCCGGCCGAATGGGTCAATGCCGTGGACATGGGCGGTGGCTCCTACGGCAACGCCCGGTTCGTAGACACCTTCACCGACGAGCTGGGCAGCAACTTCCGCACCGTCGGCGGTGGCGAGGTGGGCTGGGACCCCTGGATGCAAGACGAAATCGAGTTCGGCACGTTCACCGCGCCCGGCTACCGGATGGACTTCGTGCTCGATAGCATCCGCAGCTCGTCTCGAGGCTCCCTCGACCCCTACCCCGAGCGGTATCTGTTCGGTCCCGACTTCGGAATGGCCACATGGGGCAGCGGTCGCCCCTCTTCGCAAGACAGCTTCGGCAACCTCGAAGTCAGCCCACCCGTCACTGTCGATGGCGTCGAGTATCCCTTCGGTCGGATCTACTACGGTGACTCCACTCGCTTTGCGATGGCCGACGACTTCCAGGACATGCTCCGAGCGCAGCAAGTCCAAGCCCCCTTCACGCTCGAGATCGAGTGGCTCTGCGTGGGGCATGTCGACGAGTTTCTCACCATGCTCCCCGACCCGGACGCCCCCAAGGGGTTCCGCGTGTGGGTGGGAGACATCGATGAAGGCCGCAGCTTCCTGGAGTCCATGGACGCCACCGCCGAACTTCCGAAGTATGACTCCGGCCACCATTACAGCACCGCCGGTGAAATGCTGAGCGACGGCGCACTGTGGAGCTACAACCGTGACCTAATGGACGAATACATCGAGCCGGCCATCACCAAGCTCAAGCGCGAGCTCGGTCTGGACGAGTCCGACTTCGTCCGGCTGCCCGCACTGTTCGAAAACAGTCGGCTCTGCGGCGGCTTCGCACTGGCTCTCATCCCAGCCACGGCCAACATGCAGGTCAACACCCACGATGATGGCGTGAATGCCGACCTGTTCATCCCCGACCCCTACCTGCGCGGCAATGGGGAGCCTGCATCCAGCGACCCGTTCGTGCAGGACTTCGAGGCCCTTTTGCCCGCCAACCTCAACCCCATCTGGACCGACGACTGGAACGTGTACCACATGGGCTGGGGCGAAGTGCACTGCGGGTCGAACACCTTGCGAACCCCCGTCGGCGAGTGGTGGAACAACGCCCGCCACCTGCTGGAGGATTGAGCCATGCGCATCCAACTGATCTTTCCGACCGTGATGATGGCCCTCGGCCTTGCAGGTGCCTCGACGGCACATGCAGGGGTCTCCCTCGACCGACTCGATGATGGATGGGCGCAGTCTGCGCTGACCAGCGCTGCCGCCCTGCAGTCTTCGAATCCCGACCTGGCCGATGCAATCCTTGCCGCGGAGCCTCGGCCAAGCCGCTCCGGCGTTCCCCTCTTTATTGACCCGACGTGGTACACCCCCGAGGCTGCGGGCACCATTCTGGTTCGGTTTGCAGGTGGCGAAGACACGCCTGCAGAGCGCGCAGCTCTGCTCGACGCTCTGTCTCGCACCGGCGGACAGTGGGTTCCCGCGGTAGCCGGTCTGCTGGCTCACGAGACCGAACCGGCCGTGCGCCGGATGATAGTCGAGCTGATGCGCGACGCGCCGGTCGCCACCGCACGTGACGTCGTGCAGGCAGCCTTGAAGGACAGCGATCCCGGCGTGCGGACTGCAGCCCTCCGCGTCATCGGCTTCCATCCGTCCGGCTCCGACCTCGCCAGCCTGGGCCTTGCGTCGCTCTCCGACCCGGTCGCCACAGTGCGATCCGAGGCCGCACGCTCCATCGGCTACTCCGGATACGCGCAAGGCTTCGAGCCGATTCGTACCCTCCTCGCAGACAGCGACGCGAATGTGCGCTTCCGTGCGCTCCGCAGCCTCGAAAAGCTCGACATAGCCCGCGTAAAGACGCTTTCCGAGCTCGGCACACTCGCCGTCGACAACGATGCGAAGGTCGCCCAAGAAGCCCAAAAGCTCTTGGTCCGGTAGGTCGGCCCCGCTCCGCGATGCCCAGACTCGGGCGGGTCGAATTCAGACCATCGGTGGCGGCCGCCAGCATCCGTCACCGACCGTCTCCTGCTCGCTTCCCACTCCACGAAGAAGCGCAGCGGACCGGACTGAGCCAGACATGAAGACCCGCAAAAAAGTCGTATTGCTGGCAGCGCTGTACCTGTCCCAGGGTCTGCCGTACGGATTCTTCACGCAGGCGCTGCCCGTTTTGATGCGAGACATGGGGCGCAGCCTGCCCGAAATCGGTCTGGCCAACCTGCTGGCGCTCCCCTGGGCGCTCAAATTTGCCTGGTCCCCCGCCGTGGACCGGTGGTGGTTCGCGCGCCTCGGCCGGCGCCGGTCCTGGATTCTGCCCCTGCAGCTCGCCACAGCTCTCGCCATGGGCGGCATCGCCCTCTTGGATCCCGGCACGAACCTGCCCCTGGTACTCGGGGCCTTTCTGGTCGCGAACCTCCTCGCCGCAACCCAGGACATCGCCACCGATGGACTGGCGGTCTCGCTGCTCACTCCCCGCGAGCGCGGTCTCGGCAACGGCGTGCAGGTGGCAGGCTACCGAGTGGGAATGATTCTCGGCGGGGGCGTGCTGCTGATTCTCTTCGACCAGCTTGGTTGGTCCGGTGTCTTCACAGCGATGGCGGGTCTTCTTCTGCTGGCGACCATTCCGATCGGGCTGCATCGTGAAGCGCCCGCCCCCCTACCCGAGACCTCATCCTCCTTTTTTCGCACCATGCTCCAGCTGCTGCAGCGACCGGGAATGACCGGCTGGCTCGCCGCCCTACTGACCTACAAGTTTGGCGAGGCACTTGCCGGCGGTATGGTCCGCCCCATGCTCGTCGACCTCGGGATGGAGGTCGGTGCCATCGGGTGGCTTCTGGGCACCGCTGGATTTTTCGCAGGCCTGCTCGGGGCACTGGCCGGTGGCTGGGCCGCCGATCGCTGGGGCCGCGCCGCCACGGTCCTGGGGATGGGACTGGTCCAGTGCGTGACGGTCGGACTCTACGCTCTCCCTGCAACCGGCACGGTCACGCAGCTCCCCGCTTTGTCTGCTCTGGTAGTGGTCGAGCACTTCGTGGGTGGCGTGTGTACCGCCGCGCTGTTTACCGCCATGATGGACCGGTGCGAGGAGGCATCGGGCGGCACGGACTACACGGTCCAGGCCTGTGTGGTGGTGGTATCGACCGGAACGGCATCTTCACTCTCGGGCATCGTGGCCGAGTTCCTGGGCTACGCCACGCACTTCGGGCTGGGCGGTGGACTATCACTCTTGGGACTGTTGCCGGTCTGGTGGGCATTCCGACGCTCCCCCCATCGCCATCAGGTTCCAGCCTAGCCGAGCGGTCCATCCACCAACACGGCCCGAACCGGGCTGGCATCCGCTCCCTCGAGCTTCAGGGGCAGCGCAAGCAGCGTGTAGCAGCCGGCTGGCACGCCAGTGAGCACCACCCCCTCGAGGATGGCCATGTCTCGCACCGCCACGGCGGTATGCGCGTCGAGGGTCTTGCTCGTGGATGGATCGATGCTCGGGGTATCCAAGCCGACCAGGCGCACTCCACATTCGTCATGCAGCCACGCGATCAGGTCCGGGTCGAGTGCCGCGAAGTCGGCATTCCAGGTGTCTGGGTCGGGAAATGACCGCGTGTGAAACAGCACACGCGGTGCGTCTATGGTCACCCCCACATCGGCGCGCGTCACACAGCGACCCCGGGTGTTCGGTACATCGACCACTTGGCACCGTCCCAGGTATGGATGCAGCGATCGGTGCTCCATCGTGGAGCCCCCTCCCAGATAGTGAGAGGGGGCATCGGTATGCGCACCGACATGGACCGTGGTGTGAATGGTAGACAGGTCGAGATGCGACCCACCCTCGATCGACAGGAGCACGTCGCGGGTAAAGGGCGTGTCGCCCGGAAAAACGGCAATTCGCGGTGAAATCACCGGCGAGATGTCGTAGATCCGGGGCTCAGCCACCCATCACTCCAGTGAGGCTGGCCAGATCAGCGTCTCCGGCCGCAGCCACGACCTTCAGCTCGATGGCGATGGGCGTGGGCAGCGCTCGGATGGCCAGCGTGGTGCGTGTGGGGCCGATGCCGCCGAGCAGCTCTGCATAGACTCGATTGTAGCCCTTGAAGTCTCGGTCCATGTCGACCAGAAATGTGGTGACATCGAGCACTCGGTCGAGCGAAGAGCCAGCAGCCTCCAAGATGCGCCGCACGTTGTCGATCACGGCACGGGTCTGTGCTTCGATGTCGTATTCTTGTGCCACACCATCGGCATTGCGAATGGGCCCGCCAGGGATGGCGTCGGTTCCGGCCTGACGAGGTCCGACCCCCGACAAATACAGCAAGTCACCCACGCGACGGGCATGCGGATACGCCCCCACCGGCTTGGGCGCCCGGTCCGCTGCCACATCGACCCGTCCCGTTCCTCGACGGGCTGGCGATTTGGCTGCCACAGGGGTGGCCTCGGATCTCCGGGGCGCGCTGGGAGCCGGTGTGCCCGCCGTAGAAGCGGTCTCCCCAGCAGGCGCAAGGACGTTTCGATCACCGCGATAGACGTCGACGTCGTCTTCATCGAACTCCAAGTTGGCCACGGCCAGCGCATCCGGCTTGAGGGACACCACGGCACATCCAGCCCCTTGGACGGGCGCGTAGGCCAGCACCTCGCCTGAATAGCGATTGTGTGCACCCGCACACGAGGCCAGCCACCAGATGCCCTTGAGCTTCGAGTCGGCATGGGCTTGTGCCGTAAAGGTTCGTGCCAGCTGGCTCACGTCTTCGAGCCGGCCTTCGTCGAGGATCTCCAAAAGCTTCCGAGTCCACTCGTCATCCTTGAGCGACGCGAAGCGGTCCTGGTCGGGAGGCACGGGCACCGAGTGAAGACGGTGGCTGATGTTGGTGACCGCGATGGCCACCACGCGGCGGTTCTGGGCACGGATGGCATCTGCAGCCGCCTTCCCGAGAACTACCGTCTCCGCGCGGTCCGCGTAAATATTGCACGAGACCACACTCGCTGGAAAGCGATTGTCGGGGTTGAGCAGCTTGAGCGCGGTCACTGTGCCGGTGTCGATAGGGAACCCTTTGTAGGAGACCGTGCGCACGCGGAGCCCACGCGCTTGGCCCGCTTCGGTCATCGCATCGGCAAATCCGGGATCCATGCGAAGCTTGTAGGGAATGCTCCCGAGCGCGTGAAAGTCTTGATCCACGTGCACCCACTCCGGCGCGGGGTCAGCCTGGACCTGGTGCCCGAGGATCGAGTTCCAGCCAGCACTGTAGAGCACGATCAGATCGGGCTGGACCGCTTCGATGCGTCGACGCGCCTCTGCATAGGCATCCGCGAGCGCGCGGTATCCCTCCGAGGCATCGGGACAGAGTAGCGGATGCGGCATCCGCGGCACGATGAGAGCGAGCTCAACGGTCATCGGGCCACCTCCGCAGCCGTCTCGGGCGGAATCCAACCCACGATGGCGTTGCCGGTTCCGATGACCGTGCCGTATGCGTGCACCTCTGCGGGGTAGTCCGGAAACTCCATGGCACCCAACAACCACGAGAGGCTGCCGTCCTTGCACTCACTCGTGGCGTGCTCGATGTAATCCGGCATCTCGGCCATCAACTGTCGCGTGCGCCCCCGCCGCATGAGGTCGAGCACATGCATGTCCCAGAGATACTGGCCGTGGTGGTAGATGCGCTCGTGCGACATGTCCTCCGGAATCTCCGGCTCTTGGGTGAAGTGGCGGTGCGACAACGAGTTGCTCGCCAACAGCAGGGCGCGCCGCCCGGTGCGCTCGATGGCTCGACGAGTTGCTCGGCCAAGCGCGACCATCTGCCGGTCGCCCACGTCGTTATTGAAGTCGAAATACACCCGACTCGACGAGATCGCGACGATGGGGAGATCCCAAGCCGGCCGTGTGAGCTGGCACGACGTGATGGTGCCGTAGTCGACCCGGAAGTCGGGGTTGCGCATCACGTGCATGGCGAGTCCGCCCGCCTGTCCTTCCTCTGCGATTGCCTCGGCCAGCTCCACGTCGACGGAAAGATCGTAGTGGAAGCGAAACAAATGCGGAAAGATGGGATCGACCGACAGCGACTTGAACTCCGGCACGCCCAGCACATGGTGTCCCTGGGAGGTCTTCCAATGGGGTGAATGCACCACGATTACGTCGATATCGAGCTGGTCCAGCGTGCGACGCAATCGCTCGTAGCCCCAGCGAAGGCCCTCCCAACCGCATTCCGCCGACGGCTCGTTCTGGGGTGGGTTCTCAGCGTAGACAAGGTGTGGAGGATGCGGCGACAGCGCACCAGCCACAATGCGTCCGGTGGGGGACTCGGCCATGGGGTCTCCAGGGGCCACGCGCCTGCGATCCAGCAGGGCGTCGGGGAACGGGGGGGCACTCTATCGCGCCTTCACGCACAGGACCGACCGGGTACTCACCTTCCGGAGTGCATCGACCGGGCCAGGTTATCGAGCAGCCCCTGGTGGCAGGACTGCCAAGCGGGGCGCACCTGATTCAGGTACATATTGGTGAGCGGACTCGGGGGCGGGTCAACCCACGTATGCACCTCGACCAGGGTGTCTTCATCGCGCTCGGTGAAGGTCCAGGTGGTGCTGAAACCCAGCCTTCCTGCATGTTCGATCTTCAAGGACTGCCCCGGCACGCCCTTGGCCACGGTGGCAGTGAGTCGGCGGCGCATCATCGCGGCCCGGTAGGTGAGTCGCGCACTCGCTCCCACACCCACCGAGGTCGCGCCATGCTCCCACCGCGCGGTGCATCCCTCGGGCCAGACCGACTCATGAAACGTAAGGTCGAGCAACCGTGCATAGATATCGGCTGGCGCAGCCCGGATGGGGCGCTCAGCCACCACATCCCCAGCGGGACGGTCCTCAGCCTGCGCCCGGGCCAAGTTGGCGCACCCCATCAGTCCGAGCGCAATCCAAGCACCGGTGTGCCCTGCAAAATGGTCCATGCAACCTCCGCGCGCGCCCGACTCTACCCCGAAGGCCGACCGTCTCCGTACAATGTGCGAGGTTCAGCGCCGTGCGCGGTCCACGAAGTTGGCGATGTTTTCTGGAAGCGTACGAGTGGTGAGCATTCCGACCGCAGTACGCGCGAGTGCTCCTCCAGGGTCACTCACCGTGAGGTACCGCAGCCGCGCCGGTGCTCCAGGAGCGGCTGGAAGTACCTCCCAGCAGCCATGGGTCAGAGTGATTGGTGTGGCGTCGGGGTAGCGCGCCTGTACACGTGCACGCTCGGCGGCCGCTGCGCCCGGTGGGATGTTGCTCCAACAGCGGCGATTGCGTCCCGGTGTGCCCTCCACATCCAGCTCGATGTGACTGTGCACGAACCAGTACCGCTGCGCGCCGGCCAACAATCGGGGCGCACGCAGGACCTGGTAGGAGTCCGGTCCCCCTGCATGCCCGCCAAACGACTTCGACTCAACGAGCTTGTCGCCCACCTGCACATGCTGATCGATGTCGATGATGACCGCCCAGAGCCGGTCTGGGTCCACATCATCGGGTAGATCGCGAACGCCCATGTAGGCACTGAGACCCACCGATTTCAGAGGCTTTTCGTACATCGAGAGCCCCACCGATACGTCGTTGCCAATCGGTTCCCAGCCCGAAGCCTGCAACAGCTCGCGGATCACGGTCTGGTTCAGCTCGCCTGCCTGGGCCAAGCCCTCCGTACAGAGCACGCCCAGCACGGTCATAGCCGTAAAAAAGACCGGTCTCCATGCTCGCCTGCAGTCCCAACGCCAGTGGCCCATGCCTGTCCTCCCGAGGATGGCCATCAAGGGGTTCCCCGAGTCTTCTTCGTAGCATCTGCTCGCAGCATCCGCAGCATGGCCCTCCCCAGCGGAGTCCCAACCGAACTTCGCTGCCAACCCTCCGACCGGCATGGGAACCGAGATACGCGCCCCCATGACCGGAGGATTGCATGGCCGCACACCCTCAGCTCCCCGCCCCGCTGCGGGCCGATGCACCGACCCTTGCCCGACGGCTGGGAATCTCGGTGGCTGCCGTGGAGCTGTCCCGTGACTGCGAGATCATCGACCTGCACTTGGATACCTTCATCCCCCCTCGGCTCTGGGGCTACAGCGTGCATGGACGACATCGCGGCGGCCCGCTCGGCAGGAGGTTCTTCGGTCACGTAGACCTTCCCCGACTCCAAGAGGGCGGACTCTCCGGCGCGATGTGGTCCATCACCACGAATCCCTTCCGAACCCCATCCTCTCGCTGGCGCACCTTCCAGCGCAACGTGCGTCGGCTACGCACCATGACCGAGCGCAGCCAGGGCGCCATGGCCATCACCCGCACGATGTCCGAGTACCGTGCCGCCCAGGCCCGCGGAGCCCATGCGGTCTTACCGGTCATCCAAGGTGCCAACGCCATCGAGGCGGCGCCCGAAGGCGTGCGGTCCGTGCCCGACAACTTCATTGTCCGCATGACCCTTGTGCATCTCACGAACAGCGTGTTCGGCCCCACCTCGAGCCCCCACCACCTCCTCCAACGCAACAAGCACCTCTCGTCGAGGGGAGCGGAGCTGGTGGAGCAGCTCAACGAGCAGCGCGTGTTCGTAGACCTCGCCCACATCCATCCCACCGCATTTTGGGACGCCGTCGCCGTACACGATGCCAGCCAACCGCTGCTGTCCACCCACACCGGCGTAGACGGCGTCAAGCGACACTGGCGCAACCTCGACGACCGGCAACTAAAAGCAATCGCCGACACCGGCGGTACCGTGGGAGTGATCTTTTCGGAGCACTTCCTGCGCACCTGGCGGGGACCGCGAGACGCCGACATGGTGATCGACCACATGGCCCACATCATCGCCACGATTGGTGAGGACCATGTGAGCGTCGGGAGCGACTTCGATGGGGCCATCATCCCCCCACCCGACCTCGCCGGAGGCGACCACTACCCCGTGCTCGTGGAGAAAATGCTCACGAGAGGATGGTCGGAACAACGCATCCGAAAGATCCTTGCGCTCAACTTCCTGCGATGCTTTGAAGCTCTCCGGCCCTAACCTCCCCAGCCCGCAACGGCGCACCGCCCTTTGGGCGCACGCGAAACACAGGAGAATTCATGACCACCGCTCCCACGCGCCGGCGATCCTTCGGTCGCACTCGTCGCTTCGATGGTCTCGTCGTCTGGATCACGGGTGCGGGATCTGGCATTGGCCGGGCCTGTGCCCTGGGCTTCGCGGACCGCGGCGCCCATGTGGTTCTCAGCGGTCGGCGAGAGGCCCCGCTCTCTCTGGTGGCCGACGCCTGCCGAGCGCGCGGAGTCGAGGCCACCGTGGTGGTGGCCGACGTCACGGATGAAGCGAGCCTCGAGGCTGCCGTCGCGGTCGCTCTGGAGGCCCATGGACGCCTCGACATCGTCCTCGCCAACGCCGGCTGCTCGGTCTCGGGACGCGTGGAAGAGCTCTCAAGTACGGAGTGGCGTCGCCAGCTCGACATCAACGTGATCGGGCTCGCGAGTACCGTCCGGGTCGCCCTTCCCGCTCTGCGTGAGACCGGTGGCCGCATCGGCCTCGTGGGGAGCGTCATGGCCTACGTGAGTGTGCCTGGCACCGCAGCGTACGCAGCGAGCAAGGCGGCCGTGCGAGCGATTGGTGATGCCCTGCACCTCGAGCTGGTGGGCACCGGAGTCAGCTCTACCCTGCTCCAGCCGGGGTTCGTCGAGAGCGACATCGCGCGTGTCGACAACGCTGGCGTATTGGACCTCACCCGTCCCGAGACCCGTCCCACCGCAGTGATGTGGTCGGGAGCTCGCGCAGCCAACGTCATGCTGAACGCACTGCACAAGCGCCAGCGAGAGCTGGTCTTCACGGGCCACGGAAGGCTGGTCACGCGCCTCGCGCGGCACATTCCCGGCTTGTTGTACTCCATGATGGCCGGTCCGCTGGCGTCTGCGGTCGGCGCCGGTCGACCAAGCTCCGCGCGGTAGGATTCCCACCCCTCGAACGGAGTCTTCATGTCCATCGCTCGCCACCTGGGCGCGGCGTCGGTCGTCGCCATGTTGAGCGCATGCAGCTCGGGGCTGTCGATTGTCCACGAAGCCGCACTTGCAGGCCAGTTCCGTGATGCTCGACTCGGCGACGAGACCGCTGATGTGCACGCCCGCTTCGCCGAAGTCGGCACCCCACTTTCAGGCACCGTCGTGCGCCAGGAGTTCGCGGGAGGGACCGTGCTCGACCAGCTCTCGATGGCCGCCGGCGCCGAGTTCCGCGATGTGGTGGAGAGCGATGGCATCCGCGCCTTGTTCATTGAGCGATCCGACGCCGCACCGGAGTCTGCCATCCTCGTGGTGGCCACATCCACTGCGGCCAGTGACTTCTTCTCCAGTGAAGGCGCATCGGTCTTCGACGCAGTCCTCACCTCAGACGGTGCGGCAGTCGTGCTCCGAGATGCGGGAGCTGGATGCCACATGCAGTGGCTCGACCGGCAGGGTGAGGCCACCGATGCAGTCAGTCTCGACGACACCCTCTGCACCCACACACTGCGCCTGACCGCAGGGAGACCCGGAAACACCGTCGCCTTCACCACCGATACACAGACCGGCGTGGCCACGGCCGAAGGTGCCCGCGCCTGGGACGGCGGGGGCGACCTGCTCACCTGGGATGCGCTGTCGGACTCGGTCGTGGTGGCTTGGAAGGGCGAAACCGAGATTCGAGCGTGGTTCGAAGACGGCCTCGAGTCTTGGTACACCGACATCGGGCAGGCAGTCGAAAGCCTCGATGCCCTCGGCGGCGCCGGAGTCATCGGACTCGCAACCACGGTGGGCAGCAACGGTCGCATCGTCCTGCTCGAGAGCGTCACGGGCAGCGCCGTCACTGCGATTGACGTGCCCGTTCCCGGACGCGCGATCTCTGCGGGCAGCGCTGGTACCCACGTGGCCCTCACCCTCGACGAAGAGCTGCATCTCTTCTCCGTCGACCTCACGGGGGCCCCATGAGCCTCGGCATTGTTCTCATCGGAATGGTGGCGGCAGCGAGTGGCGACGCCGACCCTCGCACCACACGGGACGACATCGCTGTCTCGGTGGGGCCACTGCTACGGACCGACCGGGGGCGACCTGCATCCGTGAAATCAGGACTGGCCGTCACAGCAGAAGTGCCCCTGGCTTGGCGCTTCACCCTACGCGGCGACTTCATGACAGGACAAGACGCCCGTGATGACCTTCGAATCCAAGGGCCCAAGGCAGCGCTGATGGTCGCGTACCACCAGCCCATCGATATCTTTGGCGTGGACTTCGGCCTCGGCCCAGGGGCCTGGTTCGGCCGGAGTGCCTGGTGGGAAGAAAACTACCCCGGGCCCTGGCCCGGCTACCGCTTCGCCGTGGGGGGGTCGTACCGGCCGCATCCGTGGGTGGGCGCACGCATGGAGCTGGGCATCGACCAACACTTCGGGACCTACCCACTGGTCAACGGCAGCACGACCGGCTGGGACCTACGCCTGATGGCCACCATGTGGATCCCCTGACCCCTCGCCTTCCGGGTTACCACCCGAGAACCGGCCCGGCTCTGCACGAGGTCTCGTTCACACCGATTGCCGCAGCGTCATCTCTGCGGGAAAAGATGAATCTCGCGAGAGAACATTTCTCTGAGCGAGTCCCGGCTCACGTTCGACGAAAGCAACTCCGACCAAGTGAGCTCACTCAGCGGCCGCTCCGTTGCTTCGGCGCCGCCTGGTTCCGGGCCCTCCACCACCGCGCCCTGGATGCGAATCTCCTTCATGAACAGGCGCTTGAGGTTGGTGAAGCTCACCTCAGCCGTGAGCAGATCGCCCCAAGTCGAGCGCCGCACGACTTCGGCCTCCGAGAGGCTGGCCGACTGCGTATGAATCATCGCTCCATTACTTCGATGTGCGAGCAGAACACGGGGGTCTGCACGGGTGAGTTCTTCCCAAAGAAGCGCTTCGAGCGCTGGAAGCGCGAGCGGATGGTCCACTTGCCGGTCTACCGGAATGCGCCGTGGCAGGCCGTGGGCCACCATGGGAACATGGAGATCACTCATCGAGCGAAGGGTGTGAATCAACGAAGCCGTAGCACCAGGAACCTGGAACACGATGGCAGAGACGGCCTGACGATTCTGCAGCGACACCAGATCGCGTGGATGGACCACAAAGTAAAGTCGCAGCCGACCGGAAAAGTGCGCCTGCATGGCTTCGCGCTTTTCCTGTTCGTCCTCGACCACGGCCACAAACGGCAGCCGCTTCGCACTCGTTGTGTGTCGGGTGTGCAGTAGGGTCTGCAGCTGACCGGCGAGGCACAACGGGTCGCCGTTGCCCTTGCAGGCGTTGACCAGTGGCTGAACCTGCTTGAGCAGAGGCTCGACCTTGAGGAGTTGGGACCACATCGCAGGACGCCCCCGTCGGTTCCGACCGCTCGGAGAGTGGCGCTGCACAATCGCGTTCCAGACCAAGCCTTCCATCAGGGATGGACTCAGGAGCTCGGCGGAGTAGACGTCGACCACATCAGACGAGACCCGACGCTTGCTTCGCAGCTCGGGCGAGCCGTGCACGAGAAATACTGTTGCGTCTGACTGTAGACGCAATTTCGTGGCAAGCTGGAAGGCATCGCCATCGGGCATCTGGAAGTAGCTCACCAAAGCATTGGGAGCCTCCTGCGCAAACAAGCGCTCAGCCTCAGCCAGGGTCGACGCCGTGCGGACCTCGAAGCGATGCGCAAAGTGCTTTGCCAGGCGCTCGCGCCGCGAACGACTGGAGTCGAGGTAGATCAGCTTCAGCATCGAGCCCTCCACCCAGGAGCACAAGGCCGCGTGGCCTTGCGCGGGACGGGCAGCCCGTCTCGCCTGGAACGGAATGCTGAGAGTAGAGGAAAGCAGCCCCGTTTCCAATGCCCCATTTTGCAGCGGGTGCATGCATGCGCGGCCAGACGCCGAAGCAACGCCGTGGGAACGGGCGGAAGCAACCAAGACGACCACGTTCCAACGAGTACGCCTCCGACTCGACGACGCACGAGACCGGTAGCCATGGGAGGATCATGGCGCGGGCAACACGTCTCGGCCCCCATCGCGCACGGGTCGGAGATCAGCGGTCTGGCCCCTCAAACAGCCACGACGAGCCTGCCTCTACCCACCAACGGCCTTCATCGGCATGCGGAAGGTAGACGTCGAGGGGTGGGCCGTGGCGATGCTCGACTTGCACCCGAAGCGCGGCAATCACCACGCCCTGTTCGAACGACAGCCCCACATGACTGCACCGCGCGCACGCACGCAGCACGGGTCGCAGCGACCAGAGACGGCCCTCATTTTCCTCGATCAACCCATGCCCCGGAGCGCCCGAGCGGTGCCCAATAAGCCGTATTTCGTCCGAGTCGAACAACGCGATGGCGAACGGCAAGTCGTGGGTATCGAGACCGGCTCGCTCCAGGTCCAGACGGAATGCATTGTGGACCAGTCGCTGACAATCGGCTGAGTGGGGATGGCGCTCGAGAGCATCGCGAGCGGGAGGAAGGTGCGGCAACATTCGGGCCTTTGGTGAGGGGCACGAAGAGAGCCTCTCCCCAGCGGGCATACCCGAACCGTGACCGTCGCCCATCCTCACATTTTCGTGCAGAAACCCTCGGAGCACCTCGACCCGGCCCGCGGTGCTCGCTACGACTTGTGCCATGCGCGCGATGACTGACATTCAGGGCAACACGCCACCCCACTGGACAGCCCGCTCCACCATGGCGCTCTGCTTCGCAGTCGTGGGAGGGATTCGCCAGAACATCGATAAGATCGGCCAGATTGCGGGCATGCTGTTCAGCTTTGTACGGCCGAGCATCGTCCGTGCGCGACTCGAGCGACTCGTCGTCCTCGAACACTGCACGGAAACACCTACACTCGCGCAACTTCTGGTCGCTTCCCGCCACCAACTGTCCTTCAGTCTCGGCGCCGACACCAAGGCCTTCTATGCCGCGCAGGGGATCCCCTGGACGTTCCACAACCTGAGACGCTTCGTGGCGTACCCCACCACGATGATGGACCCGGTCGGCCTGTTCTCGCCGCGTGATTCCATCATTCATCACGTGCTGCAGACCTTCCATCGACACGCCACCTACGACCTCGTCTTGCTGCGCGCACACGAAGGGGGACTGGAGGAAATGCAATCCCAGCTCGACGCTCTGGCTGCCGGCACTCACCCACACCAGAGCTCGCTCGACAACCTCGTCGAAGACGGCTCGTACCATGACCGACTGCGTCGAGATGTGCCGGAATTCGCCGCCAATCCACACATCCAAGCGCGCCCCATCCCCGAAGGTCTCGCACCGGATCCCTGGCTGATGCTCGCCATGGAGCAGTTCAAAGACGTGCGGGGCTACACCAACTATGCGTCACGTCTCCATGTCGGACCACTCGACGTCATCGAGAACATCGTGCAGCTGGTGTTCAATGAGACCATCGGCGAAGTCTGGGCAGTGCACATCGGTCCGAAGACCATCCACCTCGAGGCCTGCGACCCCGACTTCGTCGCACAGCACTTGCCGACCCACCTGCGCTGAGAGCACCCCGACGGGACGCTGGGTATCAGGGAACGGCCTCTGCCGGGCGTCAGCCACCACGCCCCGGCGACGTACCGCTCACACGAGAATCGGCACGACGCTCAGTCCTGCAGCAAGAACCAGGAGCGCCAGCAGCAAGCCACACCCGCTGCTCGACGAGCTCGACCGTGCAGAGCGACTGGAAGGGGTCCACTCTGGGATCGGCCGCGACGGCTTGGCAGGTTGCGCGGCCACGAGCGGATGCGAGTCCTTGAAGATGGTCACCCCTTCATCCGGTCCGTCGAAGCGATGCACCTTTCCAGCCTGAAACCAAGAGGGTGGATCGAACACACCCTCGACCACCACGGTGAGGTCGCCGGACATCTCCAACTGCAGCAACTGCCACCCACGGATGTGAAAGACGAACCCTTCTGGCAGGGTGTCCGTCTCTCGCAAGCTGCTGCGCACCCGGGTATTCGTGCCCGGCCCGCCGGAAATATGGGCCTCGGCGGCGCCACCCGGAATGGTGGTCTCCCCGCCATCCGGATGCGTGACCACGGGGTGTGGCGCATCGGATGAATGCGTCAGGTGAACGTGCAGCACCCCCTCCTCGTCGATGTGCACCACACCAGACTCGAAGATCAGCGGAAACACACCGGGGGGCTGCTCAGCAGACATGGCAGGAGCTCCTGGGACGGACCGAATCGCAGCGGCTTCGCGTCGTCCGGGACTTAGCCCGAAATCCACGGGCCGTGAAACGGACCCCTTCTGCATTGTTTTCGCTGGCGTTGCATTCGGCCTGCCCTGCGGTCGGCCTGGTCAACGCGAGGCCCGATTCTCGGCCCGTTCGCCCTTCGAGTCGAAGCTCCTCGGCCCCAGACTCCCGACATCGCGGACTTGCCGCCCGAGCCAATGGCCACACAGATGAAGGTTCGAGACACCTCGAGATTTCGCCGCGAGCCAGAGCGTCACGCGCTACCGTGCTGCTCAACCCGTTCGATTCGAAGCCACGGGCGCTTGGGAGTCTTCATGCATCGCCGCCTCGTTCCGTCACTGGCTCTGCTAATCCTTGGCTGTGAGCCAGATCCCATCACAGCCGACACGCTCGACAAGGACTGGGTTGATGCCATCGGCTGGCCCGAAGAGGCATCGGATGCCGCGCCCACAGCCATCATCACCGATCCAGGTGCCATCTCCGGTGAGCTCAGTGCCCTTCTGTATGGCAGCGAATGCGCGGTCACGTGGTCGGTTGATGGCGAGCGCACCACCTGTCGCGACTGCGAGTTTGCCTTCGATGTCCTGCTCGATGTGGTTGCCGATCCCTGCGGCGCCGGCTCCGCGGTCGCGGTCACGTTGTCGCTCGGCAGTGGCTCCGTCTACGTCAACGACTACCGGCTCGCCTCCTATGATCGCATTGGAAACACCATCACCTTCAACAGTCTCGAAGACTCAGGCGACACACCTGAGCCGTATTACTACGGCTACTACGACGACTATTACTACTCGAGCCCCAACGACTATTACGGCAGACTCACCCTCTTGGCACGCTGACACCCGGCCACCCGAAACCACCTTGATGGGAATCCACCGAGCCGATTGAGTGCAGCCAGGACCCATGCGAACGCTTTGTCTGGATCCGCCAACCAAAACGCCAGCCGGTGCACCCATGTCTGCTGTCGGCTCTCGGCGGCACGGAGAACCGCGGCCGAACCCCCAGGCGCGACCCATCAGCCGTCGACCGAGCCTTCCACAAGGCGCAGGGACAAACACCAGGCCACCGCGGCCACCAACCATGCCAAGTGGTCGAGGATGGACCAGATCGCAGGCGCGTCATCGGCGAGGGCACCCAGCCCATGGGTGCTGCTGGATGCAACGCATATCCACGCGGCCCAACCGAACCAGATGGTCCCGAGTCGCATCACTTGCCCGTGGGGGATGCGGAACGAGGGCACGCGGCCATGGGCCTGTGCAACCGGGTCGAGGAACAGCACCCCGCACAGCCCAAACAGCAATCCTGGCAGAAGGCACATCTGCAGCCCTGCTTGAACCATCAACAGCACAGCCAAGGCGGGCAACCACAAACGCACCCAAAGCCGACCGAGCAAAGGACACGGCCGCTGCATCCATCGGGCGGTGAGCATCACAGCAGAGACGTACCACGACGCCCCGAAGAGCGCCTTTCCCACCAACGGGAGTACACTTGCAGCAAGCAGTACGCTCCACGACTCGTCGCCGACTGGATTCTGCAGCACCGAAGCCCCAACCGCGAGCTCCCCCACAAACGGCAGCCCCACGGTCGACAGCGCCAAGGCGAGCTCGGTATTGGATGGAACAACGTTGGTCGCCGGGGATTCCATTTGTGGAGGCTCCGCTGCCAACGCCATTCGTAATCCATCCCGTTGCCGCGGCGCTCGCTTTTCCGCGCACTGAGGCTCAAACGGCCCTGGCTCCACGAACCACGACCCGGAATCGCCCCGCGAGAGGTCGGCCAGCGTGTTCCCGGCACCCTCCCTCCGCCTTCCCCGCGTGCCCTGGAGAACGGGCCAAAGTCCAGGGTAGACGGCGTCAGGGGGCTCGCTTGCCCCCGTGAGCGGTGTCGGAGACCTGCGGCCCGTCATCGTCGGCCGCGCCCACCGTCGGCGCAGATCCGGGAAGACGAAGCCGCCTCTTCAGCGCTTCTCGGGCCTCGTCCGACAACACCACATCGTCGAGCGCACGGGACAGACCGGCACCCAGACGGTCCACCAAGGTGTACGAGCAGTCATCGAAGAGCTCCGGCCATGTCTGATCGAGGAGCACACGAGGGTAGGTCCGACACATGAACGGTCGACTGTCGTAGCTGTCACATGTGCGGTCGTCGAGGTTGTAGTGCGTGCATCGAAACACGAGGGCACGGCCGCCACCACGCAGCTTTTCGACCAACTCGAAGCCATTGATCTGGCGCTGCCACCAAACAAACAGTCGCCGAGGCGTCGGCCATCGCCACACCACCCGTCCAACCGCAATGGTGGGCTTCACACAGCAAGCACCGCATCCGTTGCAGGAACCGCTCATCTGCCAGCGAGACCGAGACACGAACG
>CAJWOS010000023.1 GCA_913044235.1 uncultured Pseudomonadota bacterium | reverse complement strand
GTCGTGGTCGCGGACGAGGGCACCGCCCACAACCTCGACCGGGATCGCGAGATCGCGGGTCATGCGGCGAATGATGGCCAGCTGTTGGTAGTCTTTTTCGCCGAACACTGAGACGTGTGGCTGCACGATACCGAAGAGGCGCGCCACAACGGTGGTCACGCCTTCAAAGTGGGTGGGTCGATCCGCGCCGCACAGGCCCTCTCCCAGAGTGCCGACGGCCACTCTGGTGGTGTGGCCCGGTGGATAGAGTGCTGTAGGCATGAACAGCAGGTCGGTGCCGTGGGCAGCGCACTTCGCGGCATCACCCTCCGGATCGCGGGGGTAGCGGTCCAGGTCTTCATTGGGACCGAACTGCAGCGGGTTTACGAAGATGCTCACCACGAGCACATCGCACAGCGCTCGAGCCCGGTCCATCAAGGAGGTGTGGCCGCGGTGGAGGAAGCCCATGGTGGGCACAAATCCCACCCGGAGGCCGCGGGCGCGCCACTCCAGAGCGGCGGCCTGCATTTCGGAGGGGTCGATAATTGTCTTCATCTAGCGGTCTTCACTTGGCTGAACGGCCGCCATAGAGGCGCTTCACCTTCGAGGGGCCCTTGCGTCGATGGAAGGCGTGTTCCGATGCGGGGAAGGTGCCGGAGCGAACCTCGCCGACATACTCTGAGACGGCGCTCACGATCGGGGCTTCCAGCTCGGCGAATCGCTTGACGAATCGCGGCTTGAACGAGGTGTCGAACCCGAGCAGGTCGTTGCACACGAGCACCTGCCCATCGCACTCGACGCCGGCGCCGATGCCGATGGTGATGATGTCGAGTGCAGCGGTGACCTCGGCCGCCAGCTCCGCAGGGACCATCTCGAGGACGATGCAGAAGGCGCCGGCTTCCTGGATCGCGAGTGCGTCGGCGAGGAGCTTCTCTGCTCCGGCATCTCCGCGTCCCTGAACCCGAAAGCCGCCGAACGCGTTGACCGACTGTGGTGTGAGGCCAACGTGCCCGACCACCGGGATGCCGGCTTCTACGATGCGACGGACGGCTGGAGCCGAGCGCACGCCGCCCTCCAGCTTGACCGATTGGGCTCGACCTTCCTGGACGAGTCGTCCGGCGCTGACGAGGGCCTGCTCAGGGCTGACCTGGTACGACATGAAGGGCAGATCCACCGTCAGATGAGCGGCCTCGAGGCCACGGGCCACGCACTGGCCGTGGTAGACCATGTGGTCGAGGGTGACCTGCAGGGTGTCGCTATGCCCTTGCACGACCATTCCGAGGCTGTCGCCCACAAGCACCATATCGGCACCCCCCTGATCGACGAGGCGGGCCATCGTGGCATCGTAAGCGGTGACCATGGCGATTCGTTGGTTGCCGGCCTTCATCTTCTGAAGGTCCAGGACCGTCTTGTTGGACATGGTAAAGTGTCTCCTGGAGCGCGGCCGCTGGCCGCCGATGCGCCCTCCCAGCCAGTGATGGTCCAGGGGGCAGGGGTTCGCGCAGGAGTGCGCGACAAAATCGAACTAAGGTTTCGACGGAGTCACCGCCAGATGCCATCGAAAGGTCCACCGGGTTCCGACGACCGACCTTCGCGTGTGCGAGGCGGTCATCGTGGTTCTGCAAGCCCGCGAGATGAGGGGGCATACCGCGTACTCAGCGGTGGTCGAGAGCACATGTTTCCGGATGCCGACGCCGTCCGGCAGGCGATGGACGCGGGCGTGGTTGGCGAAGACGGCCGGGTCAAAGCTCCGCACGAGTCTGTCTGGACGGCCTTGGGCGATCATCCCGATTTTGCTTCTCCACCGATTTCCGACGACCCGTGGGCCGCCTGGGACGCGATGGAAGGGGCCACAGAAACCATCCACGAGCCGGTGACCGAGCCCCACGGGCCCGGGGATGGCCCGGAGGTCGTACCCACAGGTGCTTTGGTCGCGGCTGATCCAGAGTCGCTCGACGAGCTGCCCACGGAGGCCGTGTCGGTCGTTCCATCGGCCACTCGCACACGAGGGCGGTTTGTGATTGAAGGGCCGAAGAATGCGGCGCGCCGTGCGAAGTCCACGGGGGCATCGGCTCCGTCCAGCGTCGAGATCCCATCTTCGCGGCATGCGGTGCTCGATGCGCCGTCGTCCCCCAACGGCGGGCTCGCAGCCGAAGCGCCCACCGCGCGGGTCGCGCCGAGCAACGTGATCGCATTTCCGTCCCGCGGGGGTCCGTCCACGCTCGGACCGCATGCCTTGGCACCTCTGCACTCGAGCGCGCTTTTCGAGCTGCCCGCTCTCCAGGTCAAGCCCAAGATCGAGCCTCGCACGGGCCCGAGATGGGGCATGATGGCGCTCGTTGCGTTCGGTTCCTTTGCGCTGGTGGGCATTGTGCACTCCTGGGTTCGGCACGTGGCCACCCAAACCTTTACGCCGAGCGTGCAGGCGAAGCCGGCTGCGGTTGCGGTCGTGGAGCCTACCGGGGTTGACCTGGCGCAGCAGGTGGCCGAGCCGGCGGTTGAGATGGCGGCAGTCGACGAGCTTACGAAGCTCGACCAAGCGCTGCGGGGTCGCATTCGCACGGAGCTGGGCACGGTCACCCAGAAAGGCGATCTTGAGTCTTCACTGTACGTCGACCTCTCGCGGATGAACTTGTCCGGCCTCAAGGTCGATGCTGTGGTCACGGCCTGGGGGGGCAAGCAGCGCGACGTGCCCCAGTCGGCCGAGATTCAGGTGGGCTTTCGGTCTCGCCCGGGGGAGCTGGATCGCGAGTTTGCTGCTGTTGGGCTGATTGTGGGCCGCTACATCCAGTCGTACGAGCTCGATGTGCCGCGCTTCGAGGTTCTGCTCGATGCGGGGGAGAGCGGGGTGCGGCGGTGGCCCATCGATCCGGCGCAGGCGCGGAACTACTACATGCGCCGCACCGAGCTCCCGACGTTTCTGACCAACATGCGCTCGGTCGGCGGTCGGTGAGTCTTACCGTGTGTGCCGTGCGAGGGGGGAGCCTGTCGGAACCCACCGGGCGAGCGCTGGACCGAGCACGAGCGGCTTTGTTCGAAGGTCGGCAACGTCTTGGGCACCACAGAGGAGCATCGCTACGCGAATCTCGTCGATGACCCTCTGAGCGGTGTCGCGAACGGCGTCCCGGCCCCCGGCTGCATGTGCCTGCAGGAACACCCTTGCGATGCCGCCACAGGCCGCACCGAGTGCGAGGGCTTGGGCGATCTGTACGCCATTGTGGATGCCTCCGGTCGCACAGATGCCAAGTCCGAGACCGCTGAGCTGGGCCACGGATGCGGCCGTGGGAATCCCCCAGTCCCAGAAGGCCTCGCCCAGGAGCTTCTGCATTCCCGTTGCCCGATTGGCTTCAACCGCCACCCAGCTGGTTCCGCCTGCTCCACTGGTGTCCACCCACTGCACCCCGAGGGCTCGGATGCGCTCGCCGACGTGCCGTGACAGGCCACAACCGGTCTCTTTCACCACGAGTGGGCAGTCGAGATCTTCGAGAAGCCGAGCGATGGTGTCGAGGCCCCCCCGAAAGTCGTTGTCGCCTTCGGGCTGAACCACTTCCATCGCTGGGTTGAGGTGTACCACCAGTGCGTCTGCGCCGCAGGTTGCCACGAGCTCAGCGAGGTCTGCTGAGGGAGTGGTCGCAGCCTGCACGATGCCGATGTTGCCGAGCACCAAGGCGTTGGGGGCGACGTCTCGCACTTCGTATCCGGCCCGAATCCCTTTGGTGAGGAGCGGCCGCTGGGAGCCGAAGGCAAATCCAATGCCGAGCTCTTCCGCCACGCTGGCGAGCTCTCGGTTGATGGTGTGGGCCCGGTCGACCCCACCGGTCATCGCGGCGATGAACAGGGGCGCACGAAGGGTCTTGCCAGCAAACTCGGTGGTGAGGTCGACCTCCTCAGTGGCCAGCTCAGGAAGGGCGTCATGCACGAGGCCCACCTGTTCGAACAGGTTGGTCTTGGTGCGGAAAGCGACGTCGCCATCAGTGCATAGGTCGAGGTGGTCGGCTTTGCGAGCAGAAATGGGCGGCTGAGAAGTCATACTGTGAACTAACTATGTACGGGCTGGCTGGCACGCGCAGGATTCAGGACGTCACCAGCTGGGCACCCGCTGCCGGGAGCACCGGAATGCAGCGCAGGCCGAGATGCTCCATGGCTTCGCGGAACCGTGCAGCAGAGCGGTCGTTGTCGAACAGGGCCACCGTGCAGTCTCCGCCGCCGGCTCCGGATGCCTTCGCTCCGCCCCCAACTGCTTCCGCTTCCCGGACGATGGCCTCCAGCTCGGGGGTGGTGTAGGCAATTCCGGTGATGTCGGCCATCCGGACAAGCAAGCGCCATGCGGCGCGGAATGCTGCGATTGGATCCGAAGCGAAGTTGTCGACGAGCGCGCGGCTGCGATCGGCGAAGTCTCGGCGCTCCGAACCTTGCCAGCCCCGGTACCGCTCCACCCTGGGGCCGGTGCGTGCCGAGCGACCGGCGAAGGTGACCACTGGAATCAATGGGGGCAGAGCGCTCCAGCGCTGGTGTTCCACTCGGCCCATGCCTCCGTGAATGCCGGCGAGCACATCGATCCCTGAGCCACTGCCTTGCACCTCGTGATGGATGGACAAAGCATCCACGGCGGGTCGTCCGGCGGCCACACAAGCGGCCACGCAGGCGGCAGCACTGCCTCCAAAGCCCGGTTTGCTCGGCAGGTCCACTGGGTTCCAGGCCTGGAACCGATAGCGCCCGGGCGGTGCCGTTGCGAGGGGGGGCGCCACGAAGCGCGTGTCGCCATCGGGGGTCTCGATGTGCTGATCGACCCCTCCGACGGTGAAATCGCAGCGCACGCCTCTGTTGATTGCCAGTACGATGGCCGGTGACCCATCGAGTACTGCGTACTCGCCCATCAAGACGAGCTTTCCAGGTGCCAGGACGGAACACTCAGACAAGACGTGCATCCCCGCCCACGCCCAGCGGGCGAGCCGCCACACCCGTGCGCTCAATCGCCTCGACCACTCGGGGAACGTCTGCAGTTCGGCAGAGCACCTTGACGTTGGGGCCTGCATCCATGGTGGACCACGCGGAAAGTCCCCCAGCCCGAAGCGCTTCGATGGCTTCGAGCACTGCCACCGTGTTGGGGCGCCAGTACCGAATCGGCGGCCATGTGGCGATCATCGTCGCGTGCATCTTGTAGGTGGAGCGCTCCATGGCCGCTCCGAGTCGATCGAGGTCGCGTGCCAGCAAAGCGGCTTGCCCCTCTGCGACGTCAGCCTCGGCACTGCTCACCCAGCCGGGGTAAAGCGGGCAGGTCTCTTGGGTACGGACCATGCCGGCGGTGGAACCAATGGGCTTGGGACCGCTGCCCACCATCGCGACCACAACGGAGAGGTCCCAGTGGTCGCGTGGAGCAACGGGAATGCCGTGGCTGTCGCGACCATCGGCTGCAGAACCTCGGTCCCAGCGCACCCATCCCCCCCACAGACTCCGGCAGGCTGAGCCCGAACCCTGTCGGGCAAGGAGGCTGAGGCGAGTGGGGTCGAGGTCTTGGTCGAAGGCCGCACAGGTGGCGAGCGCGAGCGCACCGAAGGCCGAGGCTGAGGATGCGAGGCCTGCAGCCGTGGGGAAGTTGTTGTGGCTCTCGACACGGCAGCGGGGGCGGTCTGGCGACGCGACGAGGTCGAGAAACCGGGAGACCCGTGCCGCTGGACGGTCGGTGAGCGGACTTCCGTTGATCACGATGAGATCGTGCTCGTCGGCGTGCTCGGTCGTGACCGTTGTGTCGGTCATGAAGGAGTCCAGGGTGACCGACAGGGACGAGACGGCGGGCAGGTTGAGCGGGATGTCTCGCTTGCCCCAGTACTTGATCAGCGCGATGTTCGGGTGGGCTTGGGCCCGAGCGGTACGGCTCATGACGGTGTTCCAGCAGCAGGGACCACGCCGACCGAAAATGCGGTGAGTCCAGCACTTCGAGCGGCAGAGAGGAGAGGGGTTGGATCCGGTGCCAGCGCGATGACCACACCCCCACCACCGGCGCCAGAGAGCTTGGCGCCCAAGGCGCCATGCGCGAGTGCAAATTCAACGAGGCGATTGATTGTGGGGGTACTCACACCGAGCTGGCGGAGGAGTCGATGATTTTCCGTGAACAAGGTTCCGAGGTGGGGCAGTGGCGCTGGCGTGCGGATCGAGGAAATGATCTGTCGTGAGAGCGCACCGATGGCGTCGAGCACTGGCTGGAGCGTGCCGGAGCGCTCCCGCACATCTGCAACGAGCGTGCGGGTGCACCCGGCCACGCCGCTGTCGAAGACCACCAGCGGCAGGGTAGGGGTGGGCACTGCTTGGAGGCGGGGACCGGCGCTGGTTTTTTCGAATCGAACCACTCCGCCTCGCATCATGACGCCATGGTCCACGCCACTGGGTGTGCCGTGGAAGACCTGCTCGATTGCGAAGACCTGGTTGTTGACCGCATCGAACGAGGCCTTGCGACTGGAGAGCGCGAGCCAGGCCCGGACTGCGGCGAGCGCCAGCGATGCGGAGGAGCCCATGCCGCGACCGATGGGGATGTCGGTGGAGATGTCGACCGCGACGCCGGAGGCCGGGATGAGCGTGCCCAGTGCGGCGACCAGTGCAGGTGTGGGCGAAGTGTCCCGCGAGCGCACCGTGGTGGGCTGGGCGGACTCCAGTCGGGTCAAGCGCACATGGGTCCAGCGGTCGACCGCCACGGCGAGGGCCGGGTGGCCGTACACCACCGAGTGTTCGCCGGTGACAATCAGCTTTGCCGGTGCCCGACCGGTGGCGGTGGCAGGCGCCGTGGGCGGGTCGGAAGCCGCAGGTGCATCCCGGTTCATGGGGAACCGTCGTCGCCCGTGCCACGCAGTGTGGCCAACACGGACTGCGCTCGTCCGACCGACCAGTCGCGCTCGGCGCTCAGTGCGGCCACCACCGTTGGAATTTCTTCCGGTCGTGCGCCCGCCTGGACCGCTAAGTTTCGGCTGTGCATCCGCATGTGGCCTTCTTGGATGCCCTCGGTCGCCAGCGCTCGCAACGCACCAAGGTTCTGCGCGAGACCGACCGCGGCCATGATCTCCGCCAGCTCCGCCGCGCGGGGTGCGCCCAGCATCTTGTGGTTGGCTGCCGCGCCCGGGTGGTTGCGGATGCAGCCACCCACGGTGCCCACCTGGATGGGCAGGTCGATGGAACCGTGCAGTGCGCCATCGGAACCCACGGTCCAGCGGGTGAGCGAGCGGTACTGCCCGTCTCGAGCGGCCCAGGCATGGGCGCCCGCCTCGATGGCGCGCCAGTCGTTTCCGGTAGCGAGCGCCACTGCGTCCACGCCGTTCATGATGCCCTTGTTGTGGGTCGCGGCCCGCCAGGGGTCGGCCCAGGCAAAGCGATACGCGGCTGCGATGCCGTTCACGACATCGCGTCCCGAGAGGGACGGCGTGTCGAAATACCCTGAGGGAATGGTGCACTCGGCGATGGCTCGACGCTCGCTGGCGAGGTTCGACAGAATCCGCAGCAGCACTCGACCACCGGTGATGGACTCGACCTGGGGTGCGAGCGCCTCTGCAACCGTGTTGACCATGTTGGCGCCCATCGCATCCACGCAGTCGAGGGCGAACTGCACCACGAGGATGTCTTCCGGGGTCTGGCCGGGCTCGTCGTAGCGGAGCTTCCGAATGTGCACACCACGGGCTCCGCCCCCACGTTCCACGAGGCGAGGATGGATTCGGTTTATCTCTGCCATGAACGTGGCGTGCGCTTGTTCGAGCTTGAGCACCGCCCGGTCCAGATCGGGCACATCGAGGACCTGAATCTGTCCGAACATTACGTTGCCGGTGTTCGATGCCCGAAATCCACCCGCGAGTCGCACAAGCCGCGCCATGTTCGAGACGGCGGCCACGACACTGGGTTCTTCCACCACCATCGGCACCAGCACATCACGGTTGTTGATCGTGAAGTTCACGCCCACACCGAGAGGCAGGGCAAAAGTCCCGACGACGTTTTCGACCATCAGGTTGGCGCGATCGAGGTCCAGGGAATCGGCCGACAGCGACGCCATATCGGCGGTATCGAGTCGGGTCCGCTCGATCAGAGCCGCACGGCGGTCGGCGGGCGACAGCTTGTAGAAGCCAGGAATTCGACTGGGACCGGTCATGGGGGCGCTGTAAACCAGGCATTGATGGCGAGCAAGCCCAGGCCGCCGAGCTTGGGTGCCGATTGTGTGCAGGTCCTGCTCTGAGAGGGGATCAGGCGCGACGGCGTCCAACGGCGATGCCACCGAGCGCGAAGAGCCACGCAACGGGGAACATCATTCCCCACTGCGCCTCACTGGAGCCGCCCGTGTCGTCTTCACAGGTGCCGGGGTTGTTGCTGAACCCTTCGCCGCAGACCGGAAAGTCGGACTCGAGCGACGGGTTGTACAGGATGTAGCGCTGCTGATGCTGGTTGGCGCTGCGTCGGCCGGTGTCGTACAGCATCAGGTCGCCTTCCACTGCGCCGGGCACGTAGCGCATGTGAAGCCTCGTGAGGACTGCATTGTTGGGATCGCCTTGGTACCCCACGTCGCGCAGTGCCTCCTCGGTGAGCGGCCCGCCGCCGGTGCAGGGATCGCAGCCGGTGGGTGCCCAGAGGTATTCGGTGACGTAGCCGGCCCCACCTGCGTTCCGGTCCCATTCGTCGGCGTACATGTCGTCGTAGAAGTTGTTGAATGAGCCGCCTCGGTCGTCGTCATACATGCAGTCGCTCTCCACCTCGAACTCGGGGTAGTTCGCGATGCCCACTGCGCCTCCGGTGTCGGTGATGACGTGCATCACAACATCTTGGCTTCCACCTGCGTTCAGGGTTCCGAGCCGGATGGGCAGCGACATCATGTCGGACTCGTAGCTGAACTGGATGGGCTTGAGCAAGATGCCGCCGCTGCGAACACTGTCCAGGTCGACCTTGACCGAGATGAAGTTGGTGCCTCCCGTGACATACTCCTCCAGCAGCTCCACCGAGCCTGGGGGCAAAAACAGGCCTTGTTCGGTGGCCCATGCCTCCAGAGATTCCTGACTGTCGGCGGCGAGCGTGCTGATTTCGTACGACCCGAAGCCGATGTCGAGCCGGTCGAGCAGCCCAGGAAGCTGATCCAAGGCGGTCGACAGTGCGAGATCGATGAGCGCGTCGGTCGCGCATCCGCACGCGGCGTCGCCGATGCTGCTCGTGCCGTGGAGGTCCTCGCAGGTGTACTCGACCAGCCGTGGGGATGCGTAGCCCTCAACGCGTGCCACCACGCCGGGCTCGACCACCTTCACATCCGACTCCAACAGGGTTCCGGGTGTGGGGATCAGCATGGTGAACGAGCTGGCTGCGGTGAGGATGTCGTTGGACATCGTGATGGTGGTGCGGTTGCCCTCGCGAACGTAGACCACCGTACTGGTGGCGTTTTGCGGCGGCGACTCTGCGCTGCTCAGGTACGTGCCGCAAAAGGCGAGTGCCGAGCTTGGCAACGCCAGAAACAGGCTCGCTGCGATTCCCATGGACTTGAGAGCAGGGACAGATGGGGGCATCGGATTTCCTGGTTCGAAGGAGCGGCGGAGGCTGTGTTCGGAATCCTACTGTGTCGCGAGCCTCTGCGGGAGGGGAGGGTGAGCTCGATACAGTGTCGCGGCGAGTCCTTGGCCAATACGGGGGATTGGGTGGGGGCGCCTCGACGAGAGATGGCGGATGCCTTGCGCTTGGCCTGCCGGTGCTCCGACGGATCACGGACGAAAGGGGCCGGGTCGGGTAGAACGGTTGCATGCAGAGCCCCCCATCCCTCACCGAGCTTGGATTTTCAGACCACTTCCGTGAAGCGTACCGCGCACATCCGGCGGCCGATGCGTCCACACGACCGGCTCGGGTGTGCATCGAGCACCGGGGGCGACTGGTGGTGCTGACCGGTGAGCGGCGCTTGCTGGCTTGGCCGCCGGAGGGCGCGCGGCACGAGAGCCTGAATCCGAAAGACGTGCTGGCTCGCCCGCGGGTGGGCGACTGGGTGATCCTGCCTGTGGATGAAGAGGAGCCTCGCATTCTCGGTGTGCTCCCCCGGCGCACGGCGCTCTTGCGCCAGACGCCCAAGAAACGGGTGACCGTTCAGGTGGTCGCTGCCAACCTCGACCGGGTTCTCGTGGTTTCGGCGTGGGGGCCGGATCTGTCGCCTCGCAGGGTCGAGCGCTTCGTGGCGGCGGTCCGAGCCAGTGGTGCGCGCCCCGAGCTGGTGGTCAACAAGGTGGATCTTGCCGAGGCGCTGCCCAGCGACCCCCGCGAGATGCTGGGAGCCTTGGCCAGTGACCTGTCCGTCTGGTGGACCAGCGCCCGCACGGGTGCGGGGATCGACGCGCTTCGGCAGTCTGTGGAAGTTGGCGAGACCATTGGGCTGGTGGGGACATCCGGCGCCGGCAAGTCTAGCTTGATCAACATCTTGCACGGCACGGAAGTCCAAGCGACCGCTGGCGTACGGGAAGCGGATGCGAAGGGTCGACACACCACCACGCACCGGGAGCTGGTGCCGATTCCAGGAGGCGGGCTGCTCTTGGACACCCCCGGTATGCGGGAGCTCCAGCTTTGGGATGGCACCGGCGTGGCCGATACCTACGCCGACGTGGAAGCCTTGTCGCGGCAGTGCCGATGGCGCGGCTGCACGCATGGGCGTGAAGATGGTTGTGCCATCCAACAGGCCATCGCGAACGGAACGCTGTCGCGAGGTCGATTCGTCGGCTGGAAAAAGCTGCATGCCGAAGCGAAGGCCACCACCACCCGGCGCAAGCGGTCCAAAGGTCGTCGCGGCCGCTGAAGCAGCCGGCGCTACACGCCCAGCAGTGCCCCCAGCAGGGCCCGATGATTGGAGTGGGTACCACCACGCGCGAGACGGAGCCGCGTGGGATTGTCTGCGGCGAGGAATACGCGGGCCATCAGGCGTGCGACGTCTGTAGTGGGAAGTGAGTCGGCCATGTAGCCCCGCCAGAGTCCGGTCTCGCTTCCCGGCTGTTCACCTGCGGCGAAGAAGGCATCGTAGAATCTCTGCATCGCATGGAGGGGCAGTCCGATCAGGAGCTCTTGTCCATACGCGTAGAGTGCGCGGTTGCGGCGGGCTTCTTCGGGCCAGATGATGTTCCATGCGGCCCGGACCACTCCGAGGCCATCTGTGACCGACCAGCCATCGACGATGGCGTCGGCGACGGCTGGTGCGAGGCGGATGGACTGCAGCAGCGAATACCCGGTCGCGGGATGCACGAAGCCGGCCGCCGCACCGAATGGCAGACAGGCGAAGCGACTTTCCTCGATACGAGGGATCGGTCCACCCATCGGGATGAAGCAGTTTTCTTCCTCGTGGACCTCCAGCGGGTGAATGTCGAGCTGGCGGAGGCGGGTCTCGAGTCGCGACCGGCACGCTTCGATCGGCGTGGTCGGTCGGCTGGTGAGGACCGTCTCCTCCACGAAGATGTCGGTCTCCGAAAAGGGCAGTGCGTAGAGGAAGGTGGGTGTCTGTTCGCAGTCGCCGGCATCTGGATAGGGGTCGCGCAGTCGGCGCCAGTCCATGAGCACCATTTCGCCCGGACTCCAGGGGTGCCCTTCAACCCGGACTCGCTGTCCGTAGGCGACTTGGACGCCGGGCTCGGGACCAGGCGCGAGAAGCGCACGGGTCTCGGGCAGTCCACGCCCGGTGGCATCGATCACCACTTTCGCGTGCACGGTTCCGGTGGCGGTGATCACCGGCTGATGAGAGCCGCTCCACTCGCCGAGCGCCGACACGGTTCCGGCGCGGACCTCGACGCCTGCTTGGAGCGCTCGCTCCAGGTACGCCGCATGGAGTCGCGCACTGTTGAAGCGGATGTAGGACCGATCCAGGCGCACAGTGCCCTGGGTGTCGGTCTGGACAAGGGCTTTCGACCAGAGATGGTGGTGCGCCATGGTCGAACGGATGAAGTCGGCCTCTTCGCGCACGAGGAGGCGATCCAGGTCGTCGTCCCATGTGCCGTAGCCGGGAATCCACGCCTCGTGGGGGGCCGGGTCGAGCAGCATGACGGACCGATTTCGCTCGGCCAAGGCGATGCCGACCGCGAATCCGCCGGGTCCGCCCCCGACCACACAGACATCGACTTCATTCATGACAAATCCAGCCCGGTCGCCTCGACAGAGACGTCCCAGAGCCGCTGCTGGTCAGCCTGGGAGCGGGCTCTTGCCGAGCGGCGCACCTTGACCGGTGGACCCCAAAACTCGAAGAACCGCGACGGCCCCACGTAGTCTCCGCCTTGCACATACGGGCTGACCGCAGCGTAGACCGTGGGCTCAGCCCCTGCGGCAGGCGACTGCGCGAGCAGGTAATTGCCCAGCCGCTTCGTGTGGTGGAACAGTCCCGCATGGGTGTCGAGCGCGGTCTGCAGCTTGGTGTCGGTATAGCCGGGGTGACAAGCCACAGCGCGCACCTTGGAGGAACGGTCTTCCAGGCGGCGGTGGAGCTCGGCCACGAACAGCAGGTTGGCCAGCTTCGAGCGCCCGTAGGCCAGCCAGCTGTGGTAGCGGCGGGCACTGTGCAGGTCGGACCAGTCCATGCGGGCTGCCCGATGGGCGATGCTCGAGACTTGGACGATGCGGGCCCGCTTGGACAGTGCGGAAAAGAGCTGCATGGTCCAGGCGAAGTGGCCGAAGTGATTCACGCCGAGCTGCAGCTCGAACCCATCGGTGGTGATGCGTCGTGTGGGAGGAGCGAACACGCCAGCGTTGTTGATCAAGTGGTCGATGGTCGAGCCCTGGCGACTGCGGATGGACTCTGTTGCGGCAGCGATCGAGGAGAGGTCGGCGAGGTCGACCTGCACGGTCTCAAGGGCGGCATCGGGATGGGTCTGCCGAATGTCGGCCATCGCTGCTGCTGCTGCATCCGGACGCCGACAAGCAAGCACAACGGTGGCGCCCGCTCCCGCCAACATTCGGGCGGCTTCGAGTCCGATGCCGCTGTTGGCACCAGTGATGACCGCGAGACGGCCGTCTTGTTTGTTCAGCCACGTCGGGAGTGGATGGGGCATACGGTTCCGGGGGCGTGCGCGGTCTTTAGCCTGTTGGTTCCCCCGACGAAACGGCGTCGAGACAGGCGAGGGTCGAGCGAACCCGAAGGGCAAGCTGGGGAGCCACGACGGTTCGCATCAGGTGTTCGACCCGCGTATGGAACAGGGCCTGAGCTCGGGCGGAGCCGAGAGCGACGGCAGGATCGGGTGTGCCGCCAGCCTGGTCGCTCACGATCTTCAGCAGGTGCACTGGACAGCGACCGCCGACTGCGCGCACCACGCCAGCGGCTTCCATTTCGCACACCTGTGCGCCAGACTGGGCGACCTGGGCCCGCCGGTCAGGGTCGAAGACGGGACGCTCCACCGTATGGACCACCACGGAGGGCAGATCAGCCACGGGAGACACGGCGTGGGGAACCTGCTTGGACGACAAGACCGATGTTGCCGTCACTACGGTACCCACTGCAAGGGTATCGACGAGCGCGCCGCAGCTCCCCACCGACCAGACGCTTCGTGGGATGATGCGCTCCAAGGTGGCTCGGGTTCGGCGCTCCGCTGCTGCGGGCCCCACACCAGAGCGCAGGACAGCCACGCGGACATCGGCGAGGTACCCAACGCCGAGACGATGCGACCGAAGGCGGAAGCGGTGCAGAAGGCTCAGGACGGGTGCGAGCTCCGCCACGATGGCGATGCAGAGCAGGGCATCGACGGGCTCTGGGGGCCGATCGCGGTCAAACACCAGATTCGTAGCTGGGCAGGTCGTCGCCGTCGGTCGCCGCGCGAATGTCGGTGAGCATGTCGCGCAGGTATTCCATCATCAAGGGCTCGTCTTCGCGGGCGGTCTTTTGGTGAAGCACAAGCTCGAGGCCGGTGTTCTGTTCGTCTACTTCCGTGGTGCGGATGGAGCCGCGAATCAGCTCGATGAACTCGGTGCCGAAGGTCTTTTGCCATCGGGTGCCCGCTTCGGTGAACTCGTCTTCGTAGCCGTCGACGTCGCCGTGGCGCCAGGTGTAGTCGAACTCGACGGTGATGGGGTCGTACACCACGTGCGAGACCTTGTAGGAGACCTCGTATGCTGGCTCCACATCCCACTCGACATCGATTTCATTGACGGCCCGACGGTCGGTCATCACGCGGGGACGTTGGTAGGCGTCGAAGACGGCTTCGATGGAGTGGTTGACGTAGGTCTTGCAGTGCACCCAGGTGTACTCACCGAGGTCGGCCTCTTCTGCAGTGCCCGATCGGCATGAAAGTTGCTCCGGGTAGCCGGCGCCCGACGGCCAGCTGGCCTTGTTGGCTTCCAGAGGCTCGAGTCCTGCCGGGAATGGTGACTTGATGTCGCGGTTGCATCCCGTGATGACCGCAGAAAAGAAAACGAGTACGCCGAATCGCACCGGACCTCCGGATGGTTCGACCCCCAATAGTGAACTCCGAGCGTGGAGGCGATGTGGTTTCCCGGATGGGCTCGGCGAATCAAGGGGCTCGGTCGGGCTGTGGGGACCATCCGAGTCCAAGCGTGGGGACCACCCGCAGGTCGCGGTAGGCGGGGCGTCGCCACGAGGCGCCGGTCTGGGCGGCGACGCCAAGATCCACCCACAGGGCGCCACGCGTGTAGGTGGCTGCGGTGACGAGTCCCGTGGGGAGCCCGAGGCGAGTGGGAACGGCCACGAGTACGCCAATGGGACGGTCGCCGAGGGCGGTCTCCCAGCCGGGTGTCCAGGCGCTGAGCGATGTGCCGAGGGTGAAGTGCGTACCAAAGCCCACCACAGGCTGTACCTGCGCGAGGAAGCGCAGCGCGGTGTTGCCGGGACGGGCCGCGACCATGGGGAGCTCGTCGGAGAGGAAGCGGCCGGGGTCGTCCGAGAGGAGCTCGAGGCGCTCGGAGTGCGTGGTGGCGGTGGCGGTGGCGGCCACACAGAGCAACACAGCAACCATCACAGCTCCGGGTCGGAGGTGAGGACAGCGTCGATGGGCCATGTAGAGAAGGCCCGGACCTCCGCGCGGGTGTCGACGGGGCCGACCTCGATGTGGGCTGCCGCGTCGGCCACCCGCCGTGCATCGGACCGGGTGGCGACTCTCGGGTCGAGACGGATCCCGTCGGCTCCGGAGGCGTCGAGGGCGTCGAGGGGATCGACCACGCCATGGGCAACGCCGATGGCCTGCACTGTGGTGGACCAGCCCTCACCACTGGCAGCGGGCATGCGTGGCCAGATCAGTGTGGTCTGCAGGCCCAGTCCGCGCTTGCGTGCGTCGGAGCGAAACGCGTCGAGGGTGATCGGCAGGTCGGCCACGATGATGGGGGGCTCTGCAAGGTCTGATAGAGCCCATCGGCCCAGGACTTCAGCGGCGTAGACGGCCGGGTCGTGGCTCACGTTGGGGAAAAAGCCTGCGGTGAGGTGCACGTCGGGTCGTCTGGACGGCGGGATGGCTTCCAGCGCATAGATCAGCTCTTCCAGCGGGACCACGGTATCGTCGATCACGCGTGCACCTTCGTGGTCTGGATCGGCGATACCCCCGCATCGGTAGCCCGCATGGAGGGCATCGAATTCGGTCTGCAAAAGCCAGACCTCGCCGATCGGTCTGTCACCGACCGTGCGACAGAGCTCGGGGTCGAGAAAGGGCTCGGCTTGCAGGACCGGCCTTCGGTCAAGTGTAAGGAAGACATCGAAGTGGACGGCTTGCCAGTCGCGGTCGAGGCTTCCCTCCACCGCGGTTCGAGAGTTCTCGGGCCAGTACGCGGTGCCTCCTTGATGAGCGATGCGACCGCTCGTGGGTTGACAGGCCATCGTGATGCTGGTCACGAGACCGCCGATCACAAGGCGGGGAGCCGCGGCGTTTCGCTGGACGGCGTGCAGGAGGTCCTCCAAACAGACCGATAGCCTACCTCGGCAAGGCGCGAACCACCGGTTCGTGTCGGAATCCACGGGTCGCGGGTCAGGCGGATATAGTCTCGCGACGCAGCGTGCGTGACGCGCCGGCACTCGGGTTGTTCCGATACTTCGCCGGTAGGCATCCGACTTCCGGTCGGACGCATGCGGGTGCCGGGTAGTCGAGGGCTTCATGAAGACAGCGATCGCAGGCCGCAATCTCCCAGCCATCTGCCCCGGAGGTCGTCCGGTCCGCCGGGTGGTGCGGTCCATGCTGGGGCTGGCGCTCACGGTTTTTGCTGCACCGGGATGCAAGTCGGAGCAGGGCGATCTGGTGATCGATCGGGATGGCGATCAGTGGATTGCCGAGGCGGACTGCAACGACAGCGACCCGAATGTGCATCCCTTTGCCGACGAGTTTTGCGACGGGATCGACAACGACTGCGATGGCGAGATCGACGAAGATCATGCTCTGGATCCGGGCTCGTTCTACGCCGACGTCGACGGCGACGGCTACGGCGATCCGAACAACATCGTGGCCGGTTGCTTCGCTCCCAGTGGATTCGTGGACAATGCAGACGACTGCGATGACAACGACACCAATGTGAGCCCCGACGCCGACGAGATCTGCAACGACCGCGATGACGACTGCGATGGTGCCGTCGATGAAGCGGGTGCAGGCTTTCCCGACACGTACTTTCGGGATGCTGATGGAGACGGCTACGGCAATCCAGACGACTCCATCGAAGACTGCAACCCGCCGAGTGGCTACGTCGCCGACAACACGGACTGCAACGATGGGGCTTCGACTGTGAACCCCGGTGCCCCCGAGATCTGTGACCCCAACGATGTGGATGAAGACTGCGACGGGCTGGCCGACGGCGACGACGAGAGCGTCACCGAGCTGATCACGTGGTACCTCGACGCAGATCTCGACCGACACGGGGTGCCCGATGGTGTCGTCGCGGCCTGTGAGCAGCCCGAGGGCTATGCCGCGACCGACGACGACTGCGACGACACAGAGCGCACCACCAACCCGTCGGCGCGAGAAGTCTGCGGAGATGGTGTCGACAACAACTGCGATGGCTTGACCGACGGAGAAGACGCCACGGCGAGCGCTGTGCGCTGGTACGACGACGCAGATGGGGACCTATACGGCGACCCCGACGCTTACTGGGGAGAGGCCTGCGACAACCCGGGGAGCAAGTCCGTAGACAGCTCGGACTGCGACGACACTGACGCTTCGATCAACCCCGGTGCCACCGAAGTCTGGTACGACGGGGTGGACGCAGATTGTGCGGGGGACGACGATTTCGATGCGGATGGAGATGGCTACCAGTACGACGCCTTTGGCGGCGATGACTGCGTGGACACCGACCCCGACATCTACACGGGCCACGTAGACACCTGTGGCGATGGCATCGACAGTGACTGCGACGGCGTGGACCCTTGCGATGTGGCAGCGGTCTTCGAAGGCGTGGCTGTGGGAGACATTGCAGGCAACGTGGTGGCTGCAGCGGGTGACCTCGACGGCGACGGACTCGCCGACATCGCCATTGGTGCCGATCGTGCGGACCCTGCGGGCTCAGCGTCGGGAGCGGTCTACCTCTGGACCGGTCCGGCCAGCGGGACGATCTCTCTTTCCGACGCACCGGCGGTGCTGGAAGGGGAAAACCTCGGAGATCACGCCGGGGCTGCAGTGGCGGGCGTCGGTGACGTCGATGGCGACGGTATTGCAGACATCCTCGTGGGTGCCTTCGACACCGACTATGGCGGTGCCGATGCAGGCTCCGCCTACCTTGCGACAGGGCCTTTCTCGGGAAGCCAGTCTCTTTCGGAGTCGGTGGCGCGATTCGACGGCGAGGACGCGTCTGACAGCGCGGGGTTCGCGGTGGCCGCCGCGGGCGACATCAATAACGATGGCTACGCAGACCTGCTCATGGGTGCTTACGGCAACGACAGTGCCGGCGCTGGTGCTGGGGCTGCCTACCTGTTCCGCGGGCCGATCACGGGCAACTACGCGATGTGGACGGCCGACATCGTACTGCTCGGGGAGCAGCCCGGCGACCAAGCGGGCTGGTCGGTGGCGGGCCTGGGCGACATCAACGGCGATGGTCTCGGCGACGTGGCGGTCGGCGCGCCGCTCGAGCATGGCGATGGCGTGTATCGAGGTGCGGCGTACATCGTCTCGGGCGAAGTCCAGGGCACTCTGAGCCTTGATGAAGCACATGCGGTCGCGCTCGGTGCCACCTCGGGCGACCTCGCCGGGCACGCGGTGTCGGGTGGAGACATCAACGGCGATGGATACGCAGACCTCCTCGTGGGTGCACCGGAGAGTGACCTGGGTGGGAACGCTGCTGGAGCCGCCTTTGTGGTGCTCGGACCCACCACAGGCGAGACGGAGCTGACCGAAGCCGACATGATCATGGTCGGAGAGCGCACCGATGATCAGGCCGGTTCTGCGGTGTCGGTGGTTCCAGACGTGGATGTGGATGGCTCCGACGACCTCTTGATTGGGGCCGCTTCAGAAAATACCGCTGGGAGCGACGCCGGTGCGGCGTACTTGGTCCTGGGCTTCACCTCCGGCACGCTCGATCTCGTGCTGGCGGAAGCGAAAGTCCTCGGCAGCGCCGCCGACGATCGGCTGGGCACATCGGTGGCGGGACTGGGCGATGTGGACGGGGACGGGTCTGGCGATGTGATTGTGGGCGCCCCCTTCGCGACGGCAGATACGCTGCAGGATGGCGGCGAGTCGAAGCTGATTCTGGGTGGTGGCTGGCCCTGAGCTTTGGGCGCGCGGCCGGCGGCGTTCAGTCGTTTCGGGGCTTCCAGCGTCGATGGAGCCACCACCAGTCTCCGGGCCGCTCCCGAATGCGGTCCTCGATCCAGGCCTGCGTGCGTGCGGTGAGCAGGGCGATGGCTTCTTCTCGCGCCTCGGGAATCGCCCAGAACAGGGGGCGGGCGCGTGCATGAA
Organism: uncultured Pseudomonadota bacterium; assembly: GCA_913044235.1. Taxonomy (GTDB): domain Bacteria; phylum Myxococcota_A; class UBA796; order UBA796; family UBA2385; genus CAJWOS01. Next base: position 6,953 of record CAJWOS010000023.1, on the reverse strand, counting down.
CGATGCCTCGATGGTCTCGCCACTGCACGGATGCAAAAATGCGGGGTCGCTCCCGGTGTACCATCGCGGCAAACGCAGCGGAGGTCCAGGCCGGAGCGTGGAAGAAGGGAACCGGGACGCCGGCATGGTGACGCTGGTCGAGAACGAAGACCACAAGTCTGCCTCGCGCAAGAGCGTCCCGGGCTGCGGCCATCGAGCCATGGACGGGAAGAGGTTCCAGGTCTACGGAGGCGTGTTGCCGGAGGCGTGCAATCGCGGCGGCCGCCACCGGACTCGACGGAACCTTGAGGAAGACCGTGATGGGAACCCGACGCGCAGCCTCCAGGAGGCAGGTGTCCCAGGGACCCAGATGAGCAGTGAAGAGAACCGCGCCCCCTCGTGCGGCTTCCAGCCCCTGCCAGTCGACCTTGCGACCGAACAACAACTCCACGTAGCCCACGAACACACTGCCCACTGCCCGACGCACCAGGGCAGGGGAGGCACTGGGTAGGGCGCGGGCGAGGTTGGCCCGTGCCACGGTACGGCGAACAGGAATGCACAGCCACCACACCCAGCCCAGGCACCAGATGGCCGCTCGGGTGCCGATCACCCGGAGACCGGCGGCATGGAGGTGCGGAAGGCGGCGAAGGGGGTCCGACTCGCGAGTGGGTAGGGCATGGAGGCTCCTCAGGCGGCCTATCCAGCCGGAGGTTCTATCGGTATGCCCGCTGCCTCGAGCACGGCCACGATCGGGGCGGTGTCCTCGACCTCCACCCGCACGCGAAGCACGGTCACATCGGCGCTGGCTGGCAGTCGGGCGGCATCCTTCTCGGTCACCACACAGCCGCTGGGTAGCGAGGGCAAGCGACCATGATCCTCCACGAGGGTCAGTGAGCGCACGGTGTGGCCTCTGGAGACCAGCATGCTCAGCACGCCCGAAGGACGCGCGATGCCCACCGCAAGATCCAGGTCTTGGGGCAGGTGTGCGGTGGATGTGGGGGTGAGCCGAGCCTGCACCGTGGCACAGTCGGGGAGGCCTGCGGGGCGTTGCATACCGAGCACAACCACCAGATCTGCGCGCTGCAGAGCTGACCATGGCTCGCGGGCGGTGCCGACTGGAATGGGGCCGCCGCCCTGCGGCCAGCGAGCGTCGATGCACACGATGTCCACATCGCGATGCAGCCGACGATGCTGGAAGCCATCATCGAGGATGATGCAGCGGGCTCCTTCGGCGATGGCCACACGGGCTCCTTCGACCCGGTCTGGAGCACTGACCACCGCAATTCCCCGGCGCCGAAGCATCTCGAGCTCGTCGCCCAGCGCGTGGCTTGGGGCTTGATGGGGATGCCCCACCCGAATGTCGGGACCAGCCCCTCGGCGATGCCCTCGCGCCACCACCCATGCCCCCGGGATGTGCGCTGCCAGCCACCCTGCGAAGGGTGTCTTTCCCGTTCCGCCGGCGGTGAGGCCCCCCACACTCACCACTGGCACGGCGACGTGTGCTGGGGCCTGCCACCAAGCGGGGCGCAAGCGGCCAATGCCATGGACGAGCGGAACGATGGGCCAGAGCCAGGGATGCCGAGCGCGAGGGCCAGGAGTGCACGCCGACGGCAGGCGTGCCAAGGTCTCGGCGACGGCAACCGAGTGGGGGGGCAGGGGTGGGTCGGTGCTCAGCGCCTCAGCAAGAGCTGCGCGAAGAGACCCTGGAGTGGCATCGGCGGGGAAGAACGATGCGGCTGCCCATGCCGCTGGATTGGCGGTCCGGTACGGACCACCCACTACGGAAACCCCGGCACGGATTGCTTCGGAGGGCGCATGGCCGCCGATGGCCGGGTCGAGTGTGCCGCCAATCACCGCCGCGGCGGCACCGATGAAGAGCGAGGAAAGCTCACCGAAGGTGTCCACCAGGAGGACGTCTTCTTCGCGGTCCACGCCGGTTCGCCGGGCGATGGAGAGTCCGCGCGCGGCCACCAGCTCCGCGACAGCGTCGCAGCGCTCCAGGTGACGTGGGGCAATCACGAGGCGTGGGCGAGGTGTGGGAAGGTCTTGCCACGCGTCGAGCATCCACGCTTCATCACCAGGGCGGCTGCTGGCCAGGATGATCGCTCCGGGGGCCAGCGGACGGGGGCTGGGCGATGGTGCGGTCGACAGCTTCAAGTCCCCCACCTCCGCCTGCGGAATCACTTCCACACCCTGCATCAGCCAGCGCCAGACCGGACCCGTTGCTCGCCACCTCCGCCAACCGCGGCTTGGGCGCGCTTGCACGACCGCGACAGGGATGCCCCGCCTTCGGCAGGCCACGAGCCATCCCGGCCAGATCTCACTTTCGATGAGAACAAGGCGACCAGGGCGTGCCCCATCCAGCCAATTCTCGATCACGAATGGCAGGTCGGCAGGTGCGGGAAACGCATCATCCACCGCTGTCCTCGGCGACGAAGATGTGCGCCATGCGGTTGGGATCGCAGCGGCCAGCGCGCGCGCTGCCACATGCTCTCCGTGAGAGGCACCGTGCAGCCAGGTCCAGCCCGGATCCGGGTAGGGCACGCGCCATATGTGCCGTCGCAGCTTGGGGTGGAGCAACGCGACGGGGAGCAGGCCGAGCCCAAGCAAGCGCCAGCCAAGCCAGAACGCGCAGCCCGCGATGGCGTCGAGACGGCTGGGAGGCGGTGGGTTCACCGGTCCGCGACGGTGGCGAGCAGCTCTCCTTCGGCCACCCGCTGCGAGTCGACGGTGGCCGCAGCGCGAAACTTCCAGATCCCCCGCTTCACGGCGAGGACTTCCACAGTCAGGATCACCACGTCGCCAGGAACCACTGGCTTGCGAAATCGCATCTTGTCGACGCCGAGGAGGTAGACGTCGCGACCGCGGGCGTCGGGATTGGCGGCCATGGCCACCACGCAGGCGAGCTGGGCGAAGGCTTCGGTCATCAGCACCCCCGGAAAGACCGGACGGCTGGGAAAGTGACCCGCGAACCAGGGCTCGGTCGCTGTCACGCACTTTCGACCGAGTGCCCGCTCACCGGGAACGAGCTCGTCCACCCGATCGATCAACACAAACGGCCAGCGATGCGGGAGCAACTCAAGCAGTCGGGCGGCATCCACTGCGGGTGCAGAAGGGGTGTCTGGCTCACTCATGGTCGCGTGCCTCCTCCAAAGCTTTCACACGTCGGCGCAGATCGCGCAGCGCTCGAAGCACGTTGGGCAGTTCTGAAAATGCGGTCGCCGCTCGGAGCCAGGTGCGGTGGTTGATGGCTGGAATCCCCGTCACGCGGGCTCCATCGGGCTGAGCGTCATGCACCACACTGGCCGCTCCGACCGCAACGCCATCGCCGATGGTGCGGTGGCCGAGCACCGCCGCTTTGGCTGCCAGGGTGACATGGTCTCCCAGCGTGCTGCTTCCTGCCACACCGCTGTACGCCACCATTCGAACGCCGCGGCCCAAGGTGGCGCCGTGCCCCACCTGAACCAGGTTGTCGAGCTTCGAGCCGGGGCCGACGGTGGTGGTGGTGCCTGGAAGCGCCGACCGGTCGATGCAGCTGTTCGACCCCACCTCTACGTCGTCGGCGAGTGTGGCGGATCCCCGCTGCGGGATCTTCTCGTGCCCGGTCGCCGTGGGAGCGAAGCCGAAGCCGTCGCCTCCGACCACTGCGCCGGGATTCAACACCACTCGGTCCCCAAGGGTGCAGCCAGGAGCGACCACGGCATTGGCCATCAAGTGTGCATCGACGCCGATCCGTGCCCCCGCACCCACCACCACCCCAGGCTCAATCCACGAGCCTGCGCCGATGATGGCTCCGGCTCCCACAACGGCGAGTGCATCTACAAAGACGCCGTCAACCACGGCATCATCGGCAACGACCGCGCGTGGATGCACACCTGCGCTCGGACGGTGCCGCGGATACATCCAAGCCAGGACCCTCGCAAAGGCGGCATACGGGTCGGTCACGCGGATGAGGGTCGGCCCATTGGGCACCGGCTCGATTCCAGGGTGCACCAGAACCGCGGTGGCTTGTGTGGTGGCAAGATGCGGCACATACCGACGGTTGGATAGAAACGTAAGGGCACCGGCCCCCGCGTTTTCGATGCCTGCGATGTGGTCGACCAGCGCTTGTGCCGAGCCGACCACGTCGCCGCCCAGCTCCTGGGCGATGTCACCCACGGGGCGTGGCGCCACTCGCATGAACGCCTACTGGTACTTGGCGTTGTAGCGGACCACGAGGTCGCCGGTGATGTCGGGCGCGCTGGTGTAGACCACGCCTGCATTCCGCTCGATCACCATGTCGTAGCCCTTCTCTTTGCCCATCGCTTCGCAGATCTCGGCCATCTTCCCGAGCAGGGTCTCCATTTCCTGGTTGTACTGGGCTTGGAACTCCATCTCGGCCTTCTGCACTTCCTGCTGGTACACCATCTGCGCCTGCATGATCTCCCGTTCCTTGGCCTTGAGGGCATCGGGGGTCATGACGAGAGCCTGCTGCTCGTATTCCTGCTGCATGGCCATCAGCTGCTTTTCCATCTGATCGATGGACTTCTTCTTCTCGGTGTACATGCCCTCCAGGCGAGCCTGAACAATCTTCCCCTCATTGACGTCGTTGAGGGCCTGCTGGAAGTCGACGACAGCCATGCCGCCGGCGAAAGAGAGCGAAGGAAGCACAGCGAGAGTGGCAGCAAAGCCAGCGCGGGCGAGGAAGTGGGACATGGTTGGGCTCCAGATCCAGAAGGTCAGAAGAGGTTGCCGATACTGAAGTCGAAGACACCCCGGCGTTCATCCGGCCGGGGGTTGATGGGGATGCCGTACTCGAAGCGCAGCGGCCCCATGGGCGAGAGCCACCGTACACCGGCCCCGTAGGCGGTGCGCAGCTTCAGTGGGTTGATGTGGCCGTTCCCCCAGACATCGCCAAAGGCGTTTCCAGCATCGAAGAACACGACGGTGCTGATGCCGGCCTGGCGAATGATGGGTGAGACGATCTCAAAGTTGTTGATCCAGGACTCAGTACCACCCACGATCAAGCGGTCGTCGGGTCCTTGGGGATCCTCAGAACCCTGGAAGATGGTCTGAGCGCTGTCTTTGAAGCCAGACGCCCGAATCTGCGGCCCGAGCGTGAACCAGTCATAGCCCCGCACCGAGGTGATGCCGCCCGCGCGATAGCGGTGGATGAACGGCAGCACGGAGCCGTCGGTGGACAAGATGTGTCCCAGGCTCATGTTGGCCTGGAAGATCAGCATCTCGGACTCGACGAGGGGCTGGTACACACGGAGGTTGGCCTTGGACTCAAGGAAGTTGAAGTCGCCCCCGAACACCTGGGTGAGGGTTTCTTCATCCGAGCGGAAGCCACCGGAGAGAGCCACAGACGCCGTGCCGAACACACCGCGTGTGGGCTGAATCCGATTGTTTCGCTTGTCGAGGATGAACGACAGGCCGCCGGTGCTCGTGATGCCGTTTCGGTAGAGCTGACCGCCGAGCATTCGCAGCTTGTATGAGTCGAGGTTCCGAAGACCTGTGTTTTCGTAGGTGTAGTCGAACGTGACGCGCATGTCGTCGCGCCGGTCGAGGTAGCGACCCACACTGATGCTCGCCCCTCGCTGGTACTCGTTTTCGATGAACTGGCGGTCGATGCTGTAGCCGTTGAGCGACAGCGTCCAGCGGGTGTCGAGGAAGTATGGGTCGAACAGCTGCAGGTTCCACTGCTGGCGCTGGCGGGAGACCTGCGCCGCCGTGCTCATGACGTACCCGAGCCCCAAGAAATTGTTCTTGCTCACGTTCATCGTGAACATGAAGTTTTCGATGTTCGAGAAGCCCGCTCCCACGCTGAAGCTGCCGGTGGGCTGCTCCGAGACATCGACCTTCATGGTGAGCTCGTCGGGGGCATCGGCGCGCGGCGTGGTGATGCGAACTTCCTCGAAGTAGCCGAGCCGATCGAGGCGCTGCTTGCTCTCGCGCACCGCAGAGCCCGAGTACACATCTCCCTCGTTGATCGGTATTTCCCGTCGGATGACTTTGTCGTAGGTGGGCGCGTTGCCGGAGATGTCGATCCGACCGATCCTCACCTTGTCTCCGCGCTGGATGCGGAAGGTGATGTCCATCACGCCGGTCTCGGGGTCGGGCTGTGCATCGGGGATGACATTCGCGAAGGCGTAGCCCTGGTCACCGTAAAGGTCGGATATCTCGGCCATTGTGCCCTGAAGAATGGACAGCTTGAACCAGTCGCCCACCTCCATCGCTGGATGGCCAGGGTCGAAGTTGAGGATCTCGCGGCTCGGCTGCTCCCAGCCTTCCGGCAGCGGTGCGCCTTCTCCCACCTCGGCCCGAGCCTTGGCCCACCGTGCGTGGAGATCACGGGCCATTTCGCCCGCGATGACCTGCTGAGCAGCTTCGCGGGTGAGCCCCTCTTCGGCCACGAAGTCGCCCTCGACCTTGATCTTGCCGAGCTTGTAGCGAGGGCCCTCGTTGACGTTGATCGTGACGTGGATGAAGCGCTTGTCGGGTGACAGGTAGACTTGTGCGGGCTCCGCGGAGGCTTCGTAGTATCCTTCCTCCATCAATACCTGTCGAACGATCTGGCTGTCGTCGAGCACGGCGAGCTCGTTGAACGTTCCCGAGTTGGAGAGCCAAGGAAGAATCCCGGCTTCTCGGGTTTGCAGGAACTTTTTGATCTTCCGGTCGGGAACCTTCTCGTTGCCCGTAATCTCAACCTTCTGAACGAGAACCTTTCGGTTCTCCACGATCTCGAAGGTGAGCTCCACCATGTCGTCGTCGACTTCGCGGATGACGGGCTCGATCTCGACCAAGTAGAAGCCCTTCTCCAGGTACTTGTCGCGCATCCGCCGAATGTTGGCCTTGAGGTCGGCCTCGTTCAACACGCTGAAGCTGGTGATGTCGATCACCTCGAAGAGGGCATCTTCATCGAGCTTCTTGTTCCCCGAGACTTTCACCTCGCGAATGGCGGGCTTCTCTTCGACGATGAATGTGACGACCAC